>NZ_JAWPOP010000008.1:0-196739 GCF_033344345.1 Vibrio sp. 1978 | reverse complement strand
CACAGTTTTCTACATTTCCTCGTCGGCGTCGTCGTACTAATCACCTTCAACATTTCCCGACGGCGACGTCAGTAAAATCATGCGGGTAATCGGGTTATGTGATTTTGCTGGTGGATTTCGGAGTGATTCGGGGCAGGGTTTCTATGTTGATTGTGCGGTGATATTTCGTCAGACCTTCGCTCATAATCGATTGGTCCCCAGTTCAAGTCTGGGAGGGGCCACCATATTCTATAAGGGTTAGAGCCGTAGTGGTTACTAACCCTTTTTTGTTTCTATCAAAATTTAGTCAAGTAATTAGTCAAGTAACGACTAACTAGCCGTCAATTCTGACATTAGAAAAAATCACCCTGCCAAACTCTCACCATTTCGTGATAGCACTTAATCATTTGATGAGTTTTTAGAGTCCAGAAAAAGAACATTCTTCTTAATGTATTGCTTGGAAAAACGAGAAGTAAGTATCTTTAAAGTTAATATGATACTTGTATGATAATAAACCTATATCGCAAGTTATAAGGTGTAATTATGGACAGCTTTGGATCTATCATTCTGCTTTTAGCAGCACTCATGCTTTACTTGCTACCAGCATGGATAGCTGGTGCGCGTAAGCATCACAATTCAACTTCTATTTTTATCATTAACTTACTTCTTGGTTGGACTGCCGTCGTATGGATTGCCTGCCTTGCTTGGTCATTTAGCCATATAAAAAAGTAGACTCTTAACGTGTCCAAAAACCATCAATAGCACTGACAAATTATTTCGCGCGTTAATGCGTCCAAAAACTCGAAGAAGTAGACAAATCTCAATAAGCGGCCCTCACTGGTTTAAGTGTAAATGTCAGGTTTTGTAAAGTTTTCGCACTGTCGATAACCTAAGACAATGCTTAGAACCCGTAAACAACCCGTATTCATGTTATTGAGGGTAACGTGACTTCCGAAAATTGAGTTTTAACGCTTTCAGGCTCTCTCTTTCCGTATTTTATCCGTAAACGGCTTGTACCATAGTCTTTAGCCTGTTTAGCTCTATAGCCCTTACCACGCGCTTTTGCTTGATAGGAAAGCCGATAGATAGCTTGTTGCTTGGCTTGAAAGTCATTGCCTTTAATGTCGTAGTAACAGTTCTTAGGCGTGTATAGGTGAGCACCGCCAATTTTTAGCCATGCGTTCGATAAAAGGTCTAGTATTTTATGAGGGTATCTAATTCGCTTTCCATCTAGAAAAAGCGCAACGTGATAGTGCTGCTGCTTTGCTTTCTCCATTTCCCTAGCCCAGCAGTAGCCAAATCGGGTCATTTTGTATCTGTCGCTTTGAGTAATTTTTCTCACTTCACGAATAAAATCCGACATCAATTTGTTATCGTCCGTATAGCTCGATACTTTCAAATCAAAAAACACCACCATGACACGCTGATGATGTGAGCACATAACAGTTAACTGCCTAATGATCTGCTTCATGTGTTTAGGGCAAATTTCGTATTGTTGCTTGTTCCCCGTGTTTACTTCCCAGATCTCCCCATCCACTTGGACAAATCGATTCGTCGTTAAGTATTTCATACAAGCCTATAGATATTATTAAATACCCCCTTTCTAGGCATCAATTGAGTTAGTAATTGCTCACACTGTAAAAACCGCGCAGTAAAGGCACATTTATATGCCTCTCGCTCTGTCTGTGGCTAAAAACACAAAACAAAACCTAGAAATGAGTTCTCATTTAAAGACAAATAAAAAGCCACCTTTTCGCTGGGTGGCTTTTCCTCTATGAATGGCTTATCCTTTGGTTGCTGGTGGTCTGTCGCCAAACTCACCACCAGCTGACTCAGGACGGGCCTTTACTTTCTCCTATAGGTTTGGGCCTTTTTCCTCTTAAAGTAGTCTTTTCGCTGCTCTACTGTCATCCAAGCATTGATAACGGGTCTTTCGGTGAACTTTCCAGTTAATGGATCGATAACTCGCTCTTTAGTGTCTGTAATTAACATCTTGTCTTTGTGTCTCAGCACACTTAAAACACTATGCAAATTACCTATACCAATATAACGCGCCTGATAGGTGTTTAACCCGTAGCCTTTCAGGAAAACAGACTTAACGTAGCTCTTTTGTTCTCCGCCTTTATAGTCTGGTAAACCAAGTTCTTTCGCTCGCTCTCTATGAATCTTACCCATGCTATTCCTCCCCTTCAAAACTTCTCAAAATTGATTCCACCGCGCTTTGACGATAACCAATCGCTCTACCGTTGACTTTTAAAGGTTCTGGAATGATTTTCTCTTTCGCGTAAAAGCGCCAGAGAGTTTTTTTCGATCTGCCAAGAATTGCCGCAACTTCATCGAGAGAAAGTACACGGTCAATTGGTGTAGGAAAGTTTGTAGTTGTCATATAGCCTCATATCTTCGTTGAAAGAGGCTTTAAGTTTAAGGAGTGGACAACTTTGGTTCGAGCTTAAAAACCTGCGAAAAATTTTTTTTTATTTGAGGTTTTTAGGCTTGCTATTTTTAGCGCGTTCACGTTCTAGGAGAGTCTTATTTTTGTCGTATTGTGCCTTCAATCGATCATACTCACGTTGATGCTCCCTGCTCGCTTGTTTGTACCTTTCAGCTTCCTCTCTCGCTCTCCATATCTCATGTGCTTTTTGCTCCTGCTCGGCCTCACTTAATGAGCTTATCTCATTCATTTCTTTTACTTTTGATAGTGAGCCGTCTAGTGCTCCTTTAGATATCTTAAGAATATCTTCCGTTTTTTTTCTGCCATGTATCAATGCACAGGCCCAACGAATTTGATGATCTAATGGTTTAGTTGGTCTTCCTCCTTTGTTGTTAACATTGCTTTTCCTTTCTGATTTTTTCGGCATTTTTCTTTGCTTAAACAAATCATTACCACTCACTAAACTTGCTAGGACATCCACGGCCCGATCAGCGCTTTCAACTATTTTCGCCTCATCATTAGAGTTAACCGCCTCAATCCATGACCGTAAATTCCTACAATCAGCAGCACTTAGTAAAAGCTTTCCATTCGTTCCATCTTCAAGCTTTTGAGTTAGCACCGCTCTTCTCATTTGGTTTAACTCGTCTAGATCACTTAAGAACTCAGCCTCATTACGCTGCCAATAAACAAGAGTATTCACCCACTCGGACGATAAAATAGAACTATACCTGTCCATGTTTTCCATGTACTCAATTGATGACAAGTGCCCCTGCCTTACATCCAAAGACTGCTTTCGTATATCGTCCATAGCTTGGTGAAGATATCCGCGAATCTCCGTTATTTTGTCTTGCCCAGCATCTTTTAAAGGTCCAGTCTGGTTATCTATCAAAAAATCGACCATCAGATCGTAAACGGTTTGGTAGCGTCTGCGAATTTCATCTGTTCCTAAAATAAAGGTGTCTACATTCGTCATTTTTGTCATCTTGCTACCTCCAGTGATACAACGTTACTTCCATGCTGTGGGTTGAGTTTCTGCTCCCACGACTCCAACGCAATGCGCTTCTCTGGTAGATATTCGTATCGGTCATAGTGTTTGCTTGATACATCATTCAGCGCATGGTTTTGTAAACGGTCACGTAACGATTTGGAGATACCTATCTCACCCATAAGCGTTTTACAGGTTCTTCGTAAGTCTCTGGGCGTGAATGGCTTTATATGTGGGCTAGCCTCTCGGTAACGTGCTATGCCTTGCGAGAGCGAATCTAGGCGTATGTGATTGCTCGCGTTAAATCGGTGAGGGAATATAAATTCGCTGTCATTGTTGAGTCGCTGCTTCTCCAGTACCACCAGCGCGCTATCAGTAAGCGGTATCAAATGAGGCCGTTTGTTTTTCGATATATCCGGTGTTATCAATAGTGTCTTTTGCTGCCAGTCGATAGCCTCCCAACGTGACGCTGCCAACTCATACGGACGCTGCCCACCCGTGTACAGACACAACAAAATAAGATTGCGGATAGCATCGCCCATTTTAAAACGCTCATACTCATTATTGAGATCATCAATTAGGCCAATAACCTCACCCATTTTTAGATAGTGCTCCCCCACTCGTTCAGCGTCTTTTTGTTTTGGGATAGCCGCTACAGGGTTAAGCAGTAGGCCAAATTTAGCCTCATCAATAAAATTCGCTGGATCATTATCGTGCTTTAGCCCATAGTTAAACGCTGCCATCAAATAGCTGCGTACTCGGTTTGATTGTGTTTTCGCATCTCGCTTTATCATGGCTGCGAGCACTAGCATTAAATCGTGAGTGGTTACTTCTTTCGCTTTGGTGGCTGGTGGAATGACTGGATAGACTTCTTTTTCTAGTGAAGCGAGTACGGCTTTATGGGTGCGCTTACCGTCTTTTTCCATCTGTGACACGTAAGCCTCAAACAATTGCTTTATGCTGCCTTTGCGCGCTTCTTCACGCTTGGCTAGCTGTTGCGCTTTATGCTGGCTTTCTAACTGCTCTTTAGGGTCGATACCCTGTAGTAGCAGTTCTCCCATTTCCTTTTGTTTACCGCGCGCATCATTGAGTGATAACTCAGGAAACCGCCCTAGTCTGATAAACTTTGTTTTCCCTTCAACAAAATAGCGAAACACAAACGTTTTACTTCCTTTCGGTGTCACCTGTACGCCTAGTTTTCCGCGCCCTCGTTGGCTGTTTGTGTCCCATTCATAGTAAGGCTTATCTTTTGGCTTTAAGCCTCTTATGGCACTCACTGTTAGCATATTTCACCCTTAGCCCTATCCGTTGCGCAACTTGACTATATGAAAATTTAGTCAAGTAATTAGTCAAGTAAGAGTGTACCTGAATGAGAATAGATGAGAAAAGATGAAATCGAGAATTGAATATAAGCTACTGAATATAAATAAAAATAAACTAATTTGAGAACGTATGAGAATTGATAGAAAACAGGCTTATCACGACTCATAATCGATTGGTCCGCAGTTCAAGTCTGCGAGGGGCCACCATATTCCGAAAGGCGTAGCAGGTTAATACCTACTACGCTTTTTTTGTATCTTATATCTTTGGGTACAATTTCGGTTGCGGTAACTCGTCATTAACCTCGTAATAGCTTTTCCTCTTCCCCTTTTCTTTAACTATTATCTGGCTTTCTATATGTAGCAATGAAACAAAATGTCTGCTCGTGATTTAAACCATTGACCCTCAGACAACTTCTGATAGGATGGACATACAAACGTATAGACGTCTAAAACAAAAAATGGAGCTACAATGAAAAGTATTGGTCACTTAAAGAAACTAGCTTTGATTCTCACGGCAGTAGTCGGCTTAAGCGCTTGTGGAGAAAAAGATGACTCTGTCATTAAAGTGGGCGCGACAGTTGGACCACATGCACAAGTAGTCGAGGCGGTAGCGAAGGAGGCAGCGAAGCAAGGTTTGAATGTCGAAGTCATTGAGTTTTCTGACTACGTGACACCTAATGCCGCCCTTAGCGACGGTAGCATCGATATTAACAGCTATCAGCACCAGCCATTTTTAGACAACTTCAACAGTAGCCATAACGCCCAATTAGTATCAATTGGTCAGTCCATTCTTATGCGTATGGGGCTTTATTCCAATAAGTATCGCTCACTGCAAGAGCTTCCAAACAATGCACGTATAGCGCTTCCAAATGACCCTACCAACGGTGGTCGTGGTCTGTTGCTACTCGCCGATGCAGGTTTAATTGAGCTGAAACAGGGTGTTGGCCATAAAGCCGCCCTAACTGATATCACAAAAAACGCAAAATCATTTGAATTTGTCGAGGTAGATGCCGCTCAGCTACCAAGAACATTAGATGATGTGGACGCGGCTGCGATTACAATGAACTACGTAATGTCTTCTGGTTTAGATCCGAAGAAACAAAGTATCTATCTTGAAGCAAAAGACGCCCCATTAGCAGTCATGGTCATCGCCACTCGTGACGCAGACAAAAATAATGAAGCGTATAAAAAGTTCGTTTCTATTTATCAATCTCAAGCGATTCGTGATTATCTCGATCGCACTTTCAAAGGCACAATCGAAGCAGCTTTTTAATCAATAAAGCAGCGAATATTTTACCCCACGAATCAGATAGAGAAGAGGCTAATGTTTTCTCATAGCCTCTTCTTTTCATTACTCACTAAATCGACTCATTGTCGACTTTCAGCCTCTAACTTCATTGCCAAATAAGCTTGGTCAGCAGAAACCAATTCAGGACGGTTAATCAACTTCCAGAGGAAGTATGGTGGGATTAAAAATACGATGAAGTAGAGAGATTCATGGAAGAAAACATCGGCTATCGTTTGCTGATGCTCCCAAAGTGCCGTCAGTGCGAAGAGCTCTAACATCACGCCTAATACGCCAAAGACGACAGAGACAACAATCGCTAAACCCAGTAGTTCTCTAATAAAGTGCTTGTATGCCATGATACTAATTCCTTCTAGCAATAAGTCATACTAACTTACGCTCATAAGAAACAAGTGAGCTTGATTATTATCAAACTCACCTCATCACTGTTAAGAACTTAGTTTTATAAAAAAGTACTTGTATATAGCGTCATCGAAGACTGATTTCCCTATCACAGAGCATAGATACCTCTACAAATAGAAGGTGATGGAACGACCAACTATTGACTATATGAGCGCAACTTTAATCAGATAAGTAATATTGAACCGTCGATACCACTCGTACTTTCTTAATGTAAGGCGTGTTGCTGTCTCGGTCATAAATCGAGAACTGCCCTTGAGTTGCACGTTTGATCTTACCCAGTGAACTCTGTGAGTCTTTCGCAAATTTCTCAGCCACTTCACGCGCATTCTTAGTCGCTTCTTCGATCATGTCTGGCTTCACATCATTCAGCTTAGTAAAGCTGTACTCAACACGATTTGCATAAGGATCTTGGTTAAGCAAAACGCCTTGTTTTCCTAGCTCACCTATTTCATTGATTGCCGCTCGAACAACATCAACACTCTGGCTGTAAACCGTAACGGTTCGCGAGGCCAAATAACGATACTCAATGTCTTGTTCGCTCCCATATTGCTGTGCTTTTCTGTCAATGACCGCTGGGGAAGAAAGGGAAACGCTGGTTTCAGGAAGCCCTTTGGCACTTAGAAAGTCCAAAATCAAACGGGTTTGCTGGTCAATTTCATCAAACATGGCTCCCATATCATTACTCGCTAGAGTAAATTGAATCGGCCAAATCACCGTATCAGCAGGATACTCACGCTCCGACAAACCTTTTACTGTCACGACTCTTTCATAGGCTCGGTATTTCACCGCCGTCTGCTGCATAAAATAGCCAAGGATGCCAAGACCAAGTATCAAACTTAGCCCAATCCAAAGTGCTGCTTTATTGGAAACTCGTTCCATTATTTCCCCCTGATAAATATCAACTTAGCTTAATCTTTGTTCTAGATAAGATAGCCTATCTATTGTTTTAAGAGGGAGACATAACGCGAGTTTTGATTCATAGCACAGTGATATACCGTTTTCTTTAGTCAATAAAGCTTCATTGGTTTGTCACCAAAGGCTCATGCTTTTGCCTCTTAACTGTCATCTGTAATTTCTACTATCCAATCAGCAACTTGTACGCTGAGGTAAATATGGATAGTTCAACCCCTTTTCGTCTCCCTCGTAAAACGCCGTTTGGCATTGGTGAAAACGTTGCTGAATGGGCAACCGGTTTAAACCAGCTTGATAAGTTCTACGCTCAACGCCCCGTTAATGCCGATACCAAAACTTTTCTTCGCTTCACGCTGGATATCTTAGGTATCGACTATCGCATTGCTCATGGCTCACTCGACTCAGTTCCTAAACAAGGTGCTACCGTCATTGTGGCGAACCACCCGCTTGGTTGTGTGGAAGGCGTGATCTTGGCTGAACTGCTGTTGATGGTCAGAGGCGATATCCAAATCCTAGCCAATCAATACCTTAAAACCGTGCCGGAGTTAGATCAGCTCTTTATTGGTGTCGATGTGTTTGAAGGCAAAGACGCCGTCAAATCGAATATGAAGGCCCTCAGAGCGGCTAATAAACACCTCGCAAGTGGCGGCTTATTGCTTGTCTTTCCTGCCGGTGAGGTTTCCCAGTTAGTCGATGCCAAACAGCAACGCTTGGAAGACAAAGCGTGGAGTCGAAGCGTAAGTAGCCTGATCCGCAAAAACAAAGCAACGACAGTTCCAGTATTCATCAGTGGTCAGAACTCGAAACGCTTCTATATGGCAGGGAAAATCCATCCACTTTTGCGTACCCTAATGCTCGGGCGGGAGCTACTGAACAAACATGCACAAACCATCAACTTGTCTTTTGGCCAAGCGATTAAATTCAAAGAGATCAACACACTTAACGATGATCAAGTGGTGAACTATTTGCGGCTCAACACTTACTTGCTCAATCGTGAAACCCAATCAGTTAAGCCTTCTTCTTCATCAGAACTGCTCTCTCCAATAGCGGCAGGGTTACCCGTAGGCGAATTGCTTGAAGAGCTGAACAACTTACCAAAAGAGTCCAAGCTGCTAACAAGTGGTGAGTTCGATGTTTACTGCACGGAGTCGCAGAGTATCCCTTCCCTACTGCATGAAATTGGTCGCCTACGTGAGCTCAATTTCCGACAAGTTGGCGAAGGGACTGGACTAGCAATAGACATTGACCATTTCGATCATGATTACCTGCATCTGTTTGTGTGGGACAGAGAGAACCAATGCTTGGTGGGCGCGTATCGTTTAGGTCTGGTTGATCAACTGATTGAAAAGCGCGGCGTAGCAGGTCTGTATTCACGAACGTTGTTTAACTATGACCAACGCTTTATCGACCAAATGGGTAAATCCATTGAGATGGGGCGCTCTGTGATTGCACAGCAATATCAAAAGAGCATGAGCGCGCTACTGCTACTGTGGAAAGGCATCGCAACGTTCGTTCATCAAAACCCAGATTACACTCACCTATTTGGTCCGGTAAGCATTAGCAACGATTATAGCGATACTGCACGTCAATTACTGGCTCAATCAATGACACTGCACCACTACGACAACAATTGCGCAGAGTACGTCACACCTTCTAACCCACTTCCTGAGCACCACCGTGACTGGAACACCAGCATGCTCACTGCTCTGGGTGATTTACAGCTATTGTCACGTGTCATTGCCAGAATCGATGAAGGGAAGGAGTGCCCGTTTTGCTGCGTCAGTACTTAAGCCTCAATGGCAAGCTGGTATGCTTCAACGTCGACCCTGCATTCAATAACGCTCTAGATGGATTGATTATGGTGGATTTGCGCGATGTTCAAGAAAAGACGTTGGCAAGGTATATGGGACGCGAGCAAGCTCATGACTACCTCGTCTATCATACTAATAGCAACGATGATTAAGAACAGTGATTAAGTAGAGAGTTGGGAATCACAAGAAGAACCGTGTGGCGACTCTCTTTATTTACCCTTTCATCAACTAATTAGGCGTGCTCCGTGAAGTGCGCCGAAAAGACTCTTATAGATACAATCTATCGAAAGATCTAGATAGCATTTATCTCACCAATTCCGTCACAAACTTTCACAAAAAACAAAAACAGATCCAAGTCACACTTTAAATCCACCACAACTCAACACAAAACGTGATATTGATCATCACAAGCATTTAATTCGAATTTCAAAAAAAATCAAAAGTGATCAAAGTCACAAAGTATTTTTATTTTAAATTTGTCAGAAGATCGGATTGATCACTAAGATTTTTATTGACAGGTTTGAAAGTTGCTTTTTGTTATTAAGTTACAAGTTAATAAGTTGAACTTGGTCACTTAAAAACCGTTTCTCAGCCTAAGAAGTGCGGGCGTAGATCACAAAAAACCCGTTGTCAGTTCCAATTGGAAAATGTGTGGTAAATTGATTGGGTACTAAGCAATCAAACAAACGGTTTTGGCGAACCGTTTACTACAACAAGATACATCAGAACATCGAACGGGGAATTGTTATGATATCACCAGATGCCAAGATCAAGATACAAAATTTTGGTCGTTTTCTGTCAAACATGGTAATGCCAAACATCGGCGCGTTTATCGCGTGGGGCTTTATCACTGCTCTATTTATCCCAACTGGATGGCTACCAAACGAAACGTTAGCCTCTATGGTTGGCCCAATGATTACCTACTTGCTGCCACTACTTATCGGTTACACCGGTGGTAAATTAGTTGGTGGCGATCGTGGTGCGGTAGTCGGTGCAATCACAACAATGGGTGTGATTGTCGGCACAGACATCCCAATGTTTATGGGTGCAATGATGGTCGGCCCAATGGGCGGCTGGGCTATCAAGAAATTCGATAACTACATCGATGGTAAAGTAAAAAGTGGCTTCGAGATGTTGGTTAACAACTTCTCTGCGGGCATCATCGGCATGCTGTGTGCGATCCTTGCTTTCATCTTTATCGGTCCATTCGTAAAAATTCTTTCTGGTGGCTTGGCGGCTGGCGTTAACTTCCTAGTTTCTGCTCACCTACTACCACTGACTTCAATCTTCGTTGAACCTGCGAAGATCCTTTTCCTAAACAATGCGATCAACCACGGTATTTTCTCTCCACTGGGTATCCAGCAAGCGTCTGAAACAGGTCAGTCGATCTTCTTCCTAATCGAAGCAAACCCAGGTCCTGGTCTAGGTATCCTGCTAGCTTACATGGTGTTTGGTAAAGGTACGGCTCGTCAAACTGCAGGTGGTGCATCAATCATCCACTTCTTCGGCGGTATCCACGAGATTTACTTCCCATACATCCTAATGAACCCTCGCCTAATCCTTGCGGCTATCGCAGGTGGTATGACTGGCGTATTCGTTCTAACTATCTTTAACGCAGGTATCGTTTCTCCAGCATCACCAGGTTCAATCTTTGCAATCTTGTTGATGACTCAGAAAGGCTCAATCGTTGGTGTTCTAGCGTCTATCGCAGCAGCAACAGGCGTGTCATTCGCCGTAGCAGCACTGCTAATGAAGACTCAAACGTCAACAGAAGAAGACGGTGATGAAGCAGCACTAGAGAAAGCAACATCACAAATGAAAGACATGAAATCTGCATCTAAAAACGATGCGGTGGTAAACAGCCAAAGCAAAGGTGACGTAGACCTAGCGACAGTACAAAGCATCATTGTCGCTTGTGATGCGGGCATGGGCTCGAGTGCAATGGGCGCGAGCATGCTACGCAAAAAGGTTCAAGACGCAGGTCTGAACATCCACGTAACCAACCTTGCCATTAACAGCTTACCAGAGAGTGCAGATATCGTGATTACTCATAAAGACTTAACGGATCGTGCACGTAAGCATGCTCCAAACGCACACCACATTTCATTGACTAACTTCCTAGACAGCGAAATGTACAACCAGCTAGTCACCAAACTACTAGCCGCACAAAACCAATCCGCAGCCAATGACGACCAAATGGTAAAAGTGTCGCTCGTGGCAGCAAACGACGACAACTTCGAGCCACAGCAAACGTCGGTGTTCCAAATCCAGCGTGAGAACATTCACCTAGGTTTGAAAGCTGCCAACAAAGAAGAAGCGATTCGCTTCGCGGGCAACAAGTTGGTCGAACTTGGCTACGCAGAACCAGAATACGTAGACGCGATGTTTGAGCGTGAAGCATTGGTTCCAACTTACCTAGGCGAATCTATCGCAGTGCCTCACGGCACGGTAGAAGCGAAAGACCGCGTGAAGAAAACCGGCATTGTAATCTGCCAATACCCATCGGGTATCCAATTTACTGAAGACGACGATGATGTAGCGAAACTGGTTATCGGCATTGCCGCTAAGAACGATGAGCACATCCAGGTGATTACCACCATTACGAACGCGCTCGATGAGCCGGAGGCAATTGAGAAGCTAACCAGCACCAACGATGTGGAAGAGATTCTGAACATCCTTGGCGGTCAACAAGCGGCTTAATTACCCCTTTAATTTGCTCCTGAGGCAAATGAGGTCAGCTGTCACCCCCTATGCGGTTGGCCTCCCCCTAGTTTCGTAAGTCAACATTTTAGACATTGGTAGGTAAGAATTATGAAAAACGCAGTTCATTTTGGCGCAGGTAACATTGGTCGTGGCTTCATCGGAAAACTCTTAGCAGATGCAGAAGTCGAGGTCACATTTGCAGACGTTGACGCTCCACTCGTCGACCAACTGAGTCACAAGCAAGAATACAAAGTAAAAGTGGTCGGTACTGAGTGCCAAATCGACACAGTAACTCACGTCACCGCGGTAAACTCAGCCAGTGAAGATGTCATCGACCGCATTGTAAAAACCGACTTGGTAACAACAGCGGTTGGCCCTAACGTACTGGACATCATTGCAAAAACCATCGCTACCGGCATTGCTAAACGCTTTGCAGCAGGTAACGATAAACCATTGAACATCATCGCGTGCGAAAACATGGTTCGTGGCACGACTCACCTAAAAGGTGAAGTGTACAAACATTTGGATGAATCATTACACGCGAAAGCAGACGAGCTAGTTGGCTTCGTCGACTCCGCAGTGGACCGCATCGTACCACCAGCAGAAGCGGCGAACGATGACCCACTAGAAGTGACTGTAGAGAGTTTTAGCGAATGGATTGTGGATGAGCAGCAATTCAAGGGCGAAATCCCTGACATAGCTGGCATGGAAAGAACCAACAACCTAATGGCATTCGTAGAACGCAAGCTATTCACTCTCAATACAGGCCACTGCATTACCGCTTACCTAGGTTGCTTGAAAGGCCATCGCACCATTCGTGAAGCAATTGAAGACCCAAGCATTCACGCTGAAGTAAAACAGGCGATGCAAGAGAGTGGTGAAGTGCTGATCAAACGCTACGGCTTCGACCGTGACATGCACAACGCCTACATCGAGAAGATTTTAGGACGCTTTGCCAACCCATACTTAGTGGATGAGGTGGATCGCGTAGGTCGTCAACCAATTAGAAAATTGGGTGCAAACGATAGATTAGTGAAGCCTTTACTCGGTACAATTGAGTATGGCACTGAAAATAAAACACTTTTGAAAGGCATTGCCGCTGCGTTGAAGTACACTAACGACACCGACCCACAAGCAGTAGAACTGCAAACCTCATTAAAAGAAGTGGGTGTGAAGAAGACGCTAGCGACATACACAGGTCTTGCAGAAGACAGTGATGAAGTGGCTCAAATCGAGACACTTTACAACCAACTTTGATTTACCTAGGGGAGCTTGGCTCCCCTTCTATGTCCTTCTCTGCTTGAAGAGTTGGGATAGCTAATAATTAGAAATGTATTCAGTATATGGCAGATAACATCAACGAAACCGAGATCATTGAGCGATTAAACAGCGCACCATCGGTACGAGGCTTTTTCATTGCAGCAGTCGACGTTTTTAACGATTCGATCGACGGGTTGGTGCAAAGAATCTTTCGTAAAGATAACTTCGCTGTTCAATCGGTTGTCGGTCCGCTGCTACAAGACTCTGGACCGCTGGGCGATCTATCTGTTCGTTTGAAGTTATTGTTTGGCTTGGGAGTGCTCCCCGATGACATTTACCACGACATCGAAGACATCATCAAACTCAAAAACCAACTCAATAGTGACGCTTCAGATTACGAATTCACTGACCCGAATATTCTAGAACCAATTAAGAAACTGCACTTGGTGAAGAAAATGGGCATGGTGCAACTGGAAGTCAGCGAACCAGATGACGACATCGACCTTGAGTTTTATCAGCTACAGCTGCAACGTCAACAACAAATCATTAAGTCAGGGCTCTCACTTGCCATTGTCGAGATTTGCAATGAGCTCGGCAAAGACAGCCCTTTTTAATCGAAAAACTGGCAAGGAAGCCTCCTCAACTCGCCCCTCTTTTTGCACATTCTTCTATACAACGTGCGTGAAAGCCATCACAGTCCATATTCCGATGTCTCTGTAACATCAGACCAATCTATCGCTAGTATTGAAACGGGATCGCATGCTTTCAATCGAAGACACTAAAACTAAGTGGGAGTTTTTCCAGAAACACCACTGGGTATCTCCAGAATTTTCCCGCACTCCCGTCCTCGAGTCGTGGGAGCGTTGCATAAAGCAATGCAGCCCTTACACCTGGTCAAAGCCACATATTGCCTCTGGATTTACCTTCTCATCTCTGATGAAACGCAACGAGCACCTCATCGAATGCGCCACGACCGTACTTGAAGACACTTACGACATGCTAGGGGACGAAGACCTGCTATTGATGGTAACCGATGGCAACGGCTGCATTCTATCTGTTGTGGGACATGACTCAATGCGACAAGAGATGCAAGCGCTCGGCATAAAACAAGGCTGTTTTCTCTCCGAAGGAAAGATAGGCACAAATGCAGTCAATCTCTGTATTAGTACTCATATCCCGTGTGAAGTTTTCGCAGCAGAACATTTCAATCGCCACTTACATCCTTATGCCTCTGTAGCGGCGCCTGTTTTCGACCAGTTTGGCAAGTTACGCGGCACAACATGCCTTCTCAAAAAAGCAGAGAGCTATAAGAAAGAAGACTTAGTCATCATCGCGTCGAGCGCGAAAGAAGTCAGCTTGCAAATCCACATTCAGTCGGAACAAGAAAACATGAACCGCCTCACTTGTGCGCATAACGCAACGTTAGAGTGCATGGATGACGGCCTTCTGGCCTGGGATGAAGAAAGCCGTATAACCATGGTAAATCACCAGTCCGAGCGTTTGTTAAACATTGAAGCCAGTCAGGTCTTGGATAAAGAAGTCTTTTCTGTTTTGCGCTTCCCACCGAATGTCCTTACTAGTATTGAGTCAGGTGCGAGCATAAACCGTAAACTCACAACGGTAGAGGTTCGTGGCGAGTTTGTTGAAGCGATCATCACCTTGCGTCCACTCAACGACGGCACACACTTATTGTTCTTGCACCCTATCGATAAAATTCGCGAACTTGCTCAACAACAAATAGGTGGCAGTGCGCGCTATACGTTCAGCACTTTGCCTGTCATTTCACGAAAAATGAAGCATGTCATTACCGTGGCAAAACGGGCCATAAAGTCCAAATCACCAATTCTAATTACAGGTGAAGAAGGCGTAGGAAAAGCCACTCTCGCCATGGCGATTCATAACGAAAGCACCTACAAAGAAGGGCCATTCATTACGCTCAACTGTCGCTCCATCAATACAGAGCAACTGGTCAAAGAAACCCTGGGATACGACGAGGGGCAAGGCATGCCTTCAAAGTTTGAGCTCGCCCATGGCGGTACGCTCTTTTTAGAAAAGGTGGAATATCTGTCGCCCGATTTACAAGCCGTGCTACTTAAGTTGTTAAAAACTGGGCTCGTCAGCCGCAGCGACAGTTTGCGATTGATCCCCGTAGACTTTCAACTTATCACCAGCACCTCTTCAGAGATCAGCGAGTATGTCACTCAGCGCTCATTTGGTCGGCAACTTTATTATGAAATCTCCTCGAACGAGCTGCATATTCCACCACTACGAAAGCGTAAAGAAGACATTGAATTTCTCGTCCAGCAGCTTATCAGCCATTACGAACGCCGCCACAATGTGACTATCTCGATAGAACCAGTCGCACTGGAAGCGTTGATGAATTTTCGTTGGTCAGGCAACAACTCTGAATTAAGAAATCGAACTGAGCGAATTTTGCTTAACCGCAGTTCCAACTTAATCAAGCTGAACGATATTCCTGAAGACATTAAACTGAATTCTCGCCATACCGCAGAAAATACGCCAGTAATCACGTTAGAAGAAGCCGAGAGAAGAGCGATTGTTCAGGCTTGGAATCAGTGTGATGGCAAAATGCATGATATGGCGAAAGCATTGCAAATTGGCCGCACGACCTTATGGAGAAAAATTAATAAGTTTGGGCTGCAGGAGCAAATGAAGCTGTATTAAGTCGTGAATTGGCGTTCCTATAACAAAAGTAAAACCGGCGTAAGCACGCCGGTACAGGTGTACTAACGATAAGGTATCGATTAAACATCGACAGACAACTGACGAATCTGCGCTTTTAGTCCCGGTAGCATGCTCGAACTGGCGCTGAATTTTCGCAACCCCACGCGGAGCAATGTTTCTGTGGCATTTGGATCGCCAGCCATCTCACCACACATACTAACCGGTATGCCCGCGCGATCGCCTGCTGCACACGTGAGCTCAATGGCTTTTAGTACCGATGGTTCAAAGTAGTTCACCAATTCAGCAACAGCGGCGTTACCTCGATCGGCGGCCATAACATATTGAGTCAAATCATTGGTGCCGATAGAGAAAAAGTCGACTTCTTGGGCTAACGCATCAGCATTTAATACCGCGGCTGGCACCTCAATCATAATACCAACGCGCAAATGAGTCGCATCCAAGCCGAGTTGGTTTGCTTGATGCGCCAACAGCACTTTTACTTTTCTCACTTCTTCAACCTGAGCCACCATCGGTATCATCAATTGAATATTCGGTTGCTCGTGAAAGGCTCTCAGAATGGCTCGAAGTTGAGCGGTAAACAATGACTCATGTTGAAGGCACAACCGCACCCCTCTCAAACCTAAAAATGGATTATCTTCCGCTGGCATAGGATAAGCGGCTAAAGGCTTATCACCGCCAACATCTAGACTACGAATCGTAAGTGGCTTATCACCAAGTGCGGCGGCAATATCACGATACACTTGGTATTGCGCTTCCTCAGTTGGCAACTCATCACTGTTTTGAAATAGAAACTCAGTCCGAAATAGACCAACGCCCTCAGCTCCTGATGTTAGTGCATCATCAATATCTTTCGGTCCACCAATATTGGCGAATACTGGAATATGGACACCATCACAGGTGACTGCGGCTTGCTGAGCACTCGCTAGTGCACTTTGTCGGGTGCTTTGCCACTCAATTTGTTGCGCTTCTAATTCCTGCTGTACGGCATCTGAAGGAGAGAACCATAAATGCCCTCGGAAGCCATCAATAGTCACCACTTGACCAGCACGCACAGCATCAAGGCAGCCCTGAGCTTTAACGATGGCAGGAATACCCATCGCACGGGCAAGAATCGCACTGTGAGAGGTTTTTCCTCCTTCACTCAAACAGATACCAAGCACTTTCGATTTATCAAGCCCGGCCACATCAGAAGGCATCAGGTCGCGGGCCAACAAAATACTCGGTTCCTGAATGTCGATGGCATTAGGCGTTACGCCTGTCATTTCAACCATAACTTGGCGTGCGATATCATGCACATCAGCTTCGCGTTCCCGCATGTACTGACTTTCTGCCTGGCGAAACTCTTCGGCCAACCTTTGCAGTGATTCTACCCAAGCTTGCTCGGCTATCATGCCCGTTTGAATTCGCGACTCGACCGATGCCCATAATTCTGGGTCACTGAGCATCATGCTATGAGCAGCAAATATTTCCCCTTTCGGCTGCTTCGCTTGCTCCTGCAAATGTTGAACAACCACGCCTATCGCACGCTTAACCCGTTCAATTTCATCTTGTTCACTTTGGAAATCACGTTCAGGCACAGCTGGCATTTCATGAGTAAAAAGGACAGCAGGAGCAGTAGCGATACCGTCATTGACTCGAATACCAACAACAGCACCTTCAATCTGACTTGAGGCCATGCCATCGAGCAGAGTATCCGAGCTTTCTTCAGGTTCGACAATGCCTTGCTCAACCGCCTCTTTTTCTCCGAAGTGCTCATAAGCTAAGGCTTCAAATGCCTTGATTGCTTCACTGGATTGAGAGCCGAGTGCGCACAGCGTGATCGTCTCTTGACTACGAACGCCAAGTTTCGCAATGCTGTTTAAGCTTTTCGCGTTCACACGGCGCTCGCCTTTTTTCAACCATAATTGGCAGTCAAAAGGCGCGAGTGTACCAACAATGGCCGCAGCGGGACGAGCATGTAATCCATGCGGATTTTGCACCACCCAATCAAATGTCCGTTCTTGCTCAAAGTTCTCTGATACTGGCGCTATCTCAGCGGATGTTAGTGGCTGATCACCAAGGTGCTCTTGTTTTACGCTTAACGCATTCTGTGCCTCTTCGACTACCGTCGATAAAGGCAGTCCGGCGGCGGCAGCCACCGACGCCGCCATGGTTCCTTCAACAATAGGTGCCGAGATAAGGGTGACATTTTCCCTCACATGATCATCAATCAGATCCAGAGCCATTTCCGTGCTAAGCAACGCGCTGCCAAGATCCATCAACACAACAACCCCTTGTTGATCTTGTACCTGCTCAATCGCTTCCATCACGGCAATGGCATCAGTTCCGATCGGGTTCTCTGGATCATCAATCCCAGCAGCAATCGCAAGCTTGGCTTTGCCTTGCGTCATTTGGGTGGCAAGTTCTGCCACCCCTTCTGCAAGTCGACGACTATGAGATACAACTACAATTCCCACCATCTTAATTACCTGCTATTGCCTGCTGTAGTGCTTTAATCATTAACAGAGAAGAGGTTGCACCGGGGTCTTGGTGGCCAATACTACGTTCCCCCAGATAGCTTGCTCGCCCTTTTTTCGCCAACATTTCAATCGTGGCAACCGCGTTCGTTTCTGCTAGCTCAACCATTTCATTCAGTAAGTGATCGGCGCTCATGCCATTTTCTAACGACGCCTTCACGCTAACTAAAACGGGTAACCAAACATCACACATGGTTTTATCACCCAGTTCCGCTTTACCACGAGACACCACGCCATCCACACCGCTTTTTAGTGCATCGACCAACTCTTCAAACGTTAGTTGCTCTCGGGTTCCGACAGCGGCAGCCGTGCGAATAAACAGCGTGCCATACAGCGGGCCACTTGCCCCACCGACACTAGAAAGCAAGGTCATACCCGTATTCTTGAGAATGCTGCCGATATTTTGGTCCGCAAATTGCGGCAGTTTTTCCGCGACTTTTTTAAAGCCACGGTTCATATTGAGACCGTGGTCGGCGTCACCAATATCACGATCAAGGTCGGTCAGAAAATCTTGATTCTCTTGATACGTTTTTGCACATAACTCTAGCCAGTGAACGATATGTTGTTTTTCAATTTGCATGTTTGCTCTCCCCTGTTACCACTTGATCGCGGCCGTATCGACAGGAGCATCAAACAGCTCCAACATCTCTTTGTCTGCCTTTAGCAACGTAATCGAAACGCCTTCCATATCGAGTGACGTACAGAAGTTACCAACCATATTACGCACGATACGGAACCCTGCTTGCTCGCAGTTATGAGCCAGACGACGGTACACTCCGTAAAGCTCTGAAGTTGGCGTACCACCCATACCATTCACCATCACGATGTAGTCGTGTTCAGCGGCGAAAGGCTCAATGCTGGATTCCACTTCATCCCATTCACCTTCGTCACGATTCCAAATACGCAATGTGCGCTGATAAGGTGTGTTTTCAGCAACTTCAGCAAACATTTCATCCACTAACGTATCGACATCGGTGTATTTCACTCGCTTGATACCTGGTTCACCATGGATACCAACACCAAACTCCACTTCATCATCTTCCAGAACAAAAGATGGTTTACCTGCTGCGGGTACAACACAAGCATTAAGCGCCACGCCAAATGAACGACAGTGGTTATTAACGCGACGAGCCAGTGCTTCACATTGCTCCAACGAATAACCTTTGCTCGCGGCAGCCCCAACTAACTTTTCAACCAATACCGTTCCAGCGACGCCACGGCGACCAGCGGTGTATAGGCTGTCTTTGACTGCAACATCGTCATCCACCAACACCGACCCAACTTTGATACCATCGGTATGAAGCAGCTCCACAGCCGTTTCAAAGTTCAACACATCGCCGGTGTAGTTTTTAATGATAAACAGCACGCCCTCACCGGTATTCACTTGGTTACCACATTCGTACATTTGATCTGGCGTTGGTGAAGTAAACACCTCACCAGGACAGGCGCCTGTCAGCATGCCTTTACCAATAAAACCAGCGTGCAAAGGTTCATGACCACAGCCACCACCAGAAACCAATGCCACTTGCCCCGCCGTTTCCTCATGCCACATGTAACGAGGTTCGTAGTTCGCTTTTAGCTCAGGGCGGGACAATGCCAGGCCTTCCATTTGCTGCAATACAACATCATCAACTTGGTTAATTAATTTTTTCATCGTTCTATCTCATTCCATTTATATTTTTATGTAGGGTATGAATTCATCTTAAACAGAGAAAAAGCGTGCTCAACAAAAATCAATCCGTTTCATATTGAAACGAAATCTTCGGCATTTTTGTTTCAATATGAAACGTAAAACGACAAATTTTCCTGAATAGTGATCGTCGCCATAAAGCATGCTGATGCTTATTACTTCTGACAGTCGGTTTGACACAGAGGTCATAAAAGCATGGAACAAAAGCAGAGATATCCTTCACCACTTACCACACCAAACCTAATATAAACCTTATCCCTACAATGGATATTCATTGCAGTCCAAAACACACATAAAAAGGTTAAAGGTTTGAATTATGGACAAAATTATTATCAGCCCAAGCAAATACGTCCAAGGTGAACAAGTACTCACATCTATCGCTCACTATGTGAAAACATTGGGTGAACGTCCGTTAGTAATTGCCGATGAGTTCGTGACTAACCTGGTTGGTGATGACGTCAAGCAAAGTTTTGCTGACGAAAAGCTTCCACTCACTATGAACATTTTTGGTGGCGAATGTTCGCGCGTTGAGATTGAACGCATCACGGACATTTGTGCGACTCAAAAACACGATGTCATTGTCGGTATTGGTGGTGGTAAAACGTTAGATACAGCAAAGGCTGTTGCGTTTTACACCAAAATTCCTGTCGTGGTGGTTCCTACGATTGCCTCGACTGATGCGCCAACCTCAGCGCTTGCGGTGATATACACACCTGAAGGTGAATTTGCAGAATATTTGATGATCCCTAAAAACCCAGACATGGTCATCATGGATACGTCAGTCATCGCCAAAGCCCCTGTTCGCTTACTTGTATCGGGGATGGGCGACGCGCTTTCCACCTACTTTGAAGCTCGTTCCAACATGACTTCTGGTAAGGCAACAATGGCTGGTGGGTTAGCGACGCGTTCAGCACAAGCGCTTGCGAAACTTTGCTATGAAACCTTGCTTGAAGATGGTGTAAAAGCAAAAGCTGCGGTAGAAAATGGTGTGAGCACCAAAGCGGTAGAAAACATTATTGAAGCCAATACATACCTTAGCGGTATCGGTTTTGAAAGCAGTGGCCTAGCAGGCGCTCACGCTATTCATAACGGCCTAACCAAGCTCGAAGAGTGTCACCATCTCTATCATGGTGAGAAAGTCGCGTTCGGCACACTTGTTCAGCTGGTACTAGAAAACGCAGCGATGGAAGAGATTAATACGGTTCTTGCATTCTGCCGCTCTGTAGGTCTACCAACCAACTTATTTGATATGGGCGTTAAAGAGCTTAACCACGCTAAGTTGCGCGAGGTCGCCGAAGCCTCAACGGCCGAGGGAGAAACCATCCACAATATGCCATTCCCAGTGACGGCAGAAAATGTCTACTCTGCAATTCTAACCGCTCACCAGTTGGGTCAATAACTCACAAACCTTAAATGGGTTTAAATAAAAAAGCGGCACATACTCTCGCATGTGCCGCTCAGGATCTTTGCTGTTAAGCGTAATTACTCAACCGTTACCGCTTTCGCTAGGTTACGTGGTTGGTCTACGTCCGTACCTTTGATCAGTGCTACGTAGTAAGACAGCAATTGCATTGGGATGGTGTAGTAGATCGCCGCCGTGATTTCACTAACGTGAGGCATCGTGATGATCTTCATTGTTTCATCGCCTTCGAAGCCTGCGTCTGCATCTGCGAATACATACAGAAGACCGCCACGCGCACGTACTTCCTCAACGTTTGATTTTAGCTTTTCAAGTAGGTCGTTGCTTGGTGCAACCACAACAACAGGCATGTCAGCATCAATCAGCGCAAGAGGACCGTGTTTTAGTTCACCCGCCGCGTACGCTTCTGCGTGGATGTAAGAGATCTCTTTCAGTTTTAGAGACGCTTCCATCGCGATTGGGTAGAACTCGCCACGGCCTAGGAACAATGTGTGGTGCTTGTCTGCAAAATCCGTTGCTAGTGCTTCAATTTCTTTCTCGAAAGAAAGTGCCGCGTTGATTTGCTTAGGAAGTGCATGCAGCGCTTCAACAATCTCTTTTTCTTTCTCTTTGCTGATGCGGCCTTGCTCTTTACCTAGTGCCGTTACCAACATAAGTAGTGCAGAAAGTTGAGTCGTGAACGCTTTGGTTGAAGCCACACCGATTTCAACACCAGCGCGAGTCATGAACGCAAAATCTGATTCACGAACCAGAGAAGAGCCTGCTACGTTACAAATGGTCATCGCCGCCATATAACCTTTCTCTTTTGCTAGGCGAAGAGCTGCTAGGGTATCAGCGGTTTCACCAGACTGAGACAACGTAATAAGAAGGCTGTTTGGACGAGTCACAAACTTGCGGTAACGGAATTCAGACGCAATTTCTACATCACAGCTAACGCCTGCAATGTCTTCAAACCAGTAACGTGCCGTCATACCTGCGTTGTAAGACGTACCACACGCCACGATTTGTACGTGTTCTACTTTGCTTAGAATGTCTGCCGCGTGCACACCGATCGCGTCTGTCACAACAGAGTCTGCCGTGATACGACCTTCCATTGTGTTGATCAACGCTTTAGGTTGCTCATAGATTTCTTTTTGCATGAAGTGACGGTATTGACCTTTATCACCTGCATCATGCTCTGCATTAGATTCAACAATTTCACGCTCAACTGGCTCACCCGTTGCATCAAACACAGTGACTTCACGGCGAGTAATTTCTGCTACGTCACCTTCTTCTAGGTACATGAAACGGCGCGTAACGTTAAGTAATGCAAGTTGGTCAGACGCTAGGAAGTTTTCACCTACACCAAAACCGATCACGATCGGGCTGCCTGAACGCGCTACTACGATGCGTGAAGGATCTTTGCGATCCAACGCTACCGTGCCGTATGCGCCTTCAAGTTGTTTTGCTGTTTTTTGTACCGCTTCTAATAGCGTTTCTGAAGTACGAAGTTCCCACTCAACCATGTGTGCGATAACTTCTGTATCCGTTTGCGATTCAAACACGTAGCCACGAGATTGAAGCAGCTCACGCAGCTCTTCATGGTTTTCGATGATGCCGTTATGTACCACTGCGATATCACCAGACATGTGTGGGTGAGCATTGATTTCAGAAGGTTCACCGTGCGTCGCCCAGCGAGTGTGCGCAATACCAGTTCCGCCGATCACTTTTGCTTCTTCTACTGCATCAGCCAATTCTTGTACTTTACCCAAGCGACGAACGCGCGTTAGGTTTGATTCGCCATCAACAACCGCAACGCCAGCAGAGTCGTAACCGCGGTACTCTAAGCGGCGTAGACCTTCAACCAAAATTTCTGCAACATCTCGTTGTGCTACTGCACCTACGATTCCACACATGTGTTTATCTCCGTTTGTAGTTTTGTTCTTCCCTAGCCATGATTTCAAATAGAGGCAGCAAGCAAAGGCCTTTATCCAGAGGGAAGTAAAATATGAAACTGATTACATTATTAGGCGCAAATGACTTTCACGCCATGTTGTTCAATCTGTACTTTATGCTCTGCTTGGATATCTGCATCGGTCACCAACACATCAACTTGATGCCAAGCGAGCTCTAAGTTTGGGATCTTACGGCCGATTTTTTCGGACTCGATCATTACGATCACTTCACGTGACGCTTCTGCCATTACCTTACTTAAGCCAACCAACTCATTAAATGTCGTGGTTCCACGCTCGAGATCGATGCCATCCGCACCGATAAACAGTTGATCAAAGTCGTAAGCTCGTAATACAGATTCGGCTACTTTGCCTTGAAAGGACTCTGAGTGCGTATCCCAAGTACCGCCAGTCATCAGCAGTGTCGGTTCGCTCTCTAATTCATTTAGGGCGTTAGCAACATGCAACGAGTTGGTCATGACCACTAAGCCACGTTTGTCATTCAACTGTTGAATCAGCGCGGCAGTCGTGCTGCCACTGTCGATCACGATGCGATTATGATCGCGAATCAATGATGCTGCTGCTTTTGCTAAGCTTAACTTTCGAGTCGAAACATTAGCGCCCAATTCTTCGTGAATGACTTCCTTTGGGATAGCAATCGCACCGCCATAGCGGCGTAGAAGTTGGCCGTTTTTCTCTAAAGAAGCTAAATCCTTTCTAATCGTGACCTCTGAGGTTTCGAATTTCTGAGCAAGTTCATCAACGCTGACTTCTCCTAGTTCAGAAACCAAGTTAGAAATGGCGTGTCTTCTTAATTGAGTGTTTCGTTTCGACATTTAAGTTTTGACTTTAAGTTTCGATGTGAAACTTATTATAGTCAAACCGAAACTTTTAAGTCCATTTATTTCGATCCAAAAAATTAATATTTCTCGATAAAACCTTGTCCTAAGACAATTCTTAAACAGTGATATTGGATTCATTCAGTGGTAGAATTCGCCACCGAAAAGAAAAAAAATTACAGAATTGAAGGCTATTTTTTTGCAACTTTCTGCATATAAAGTGGGATTAGTCACAAAAAGGTAACCAAAATCGCCGATCTTTTAGTCATAAAATGACTAAACTTGGTGAAAGACTTTCAGAATCTGAAGTTCTAATAATGAGACGAAAAAACGGTGGGTGACAGGTACTAAATGTCATCAAAAACGTCCTGACTTCAGAGTAAATAACCGACTTTCAAATTGTAACTATACTTACCGGAGAGTATCTTCCATGAAAAAGACCAAAATCGTATGTACGATTGGCCCTAAAACAGAATCTGTAGAGAAGCTAACTGAACTAGTTAACGCAGGCATGAACGTAATGCGCCTTAACTTCTCTCACGGTGACTACGAAGAACACGGCACTCGTATCGCGAACTTCCGTAAAGTAATGGAAGCTACTGGCAAACCACTAGCAATTCTTCTAGATACTAAAGGTCCAGAAATCCGCACTATCAAGCTAGAAGGCGGTAACGATGTTGATCTAGTAGCAGGTCAAGAATTCACTTTCACAACTGACACTTCAGTTGTAGGTAACAAAGATAAAGTTGCAGTAACTTACGCTGGTTTCGCAGCAGACCTAAACGTAGGTAACACTATCCTAGTAGACGACGGTCTAATCGAGATGGAAGTTATCTCTAAGACTGAAACTGAAGTTAAATGTAAAGTTCTTAACAACGGTGCACTGGGCGAAAACAAAGGTGTTAACCTTCCTGGCGTTTCTGTAAACCTACCTGCACTATCTGAAAAAGATAAGAACGACCTAAAATTTGGTTGTGAGCAAGGCGTTGACTTCGTAGCAGCTTCTTTCATCCGTAAAGCGTCTGACGTTCAAGAAATCCGTGAAGTACTTGCTGCAAACGGCGGCGAGAACATCCACATCATCTCTAAGATCGAAAACCAAGAAGGTGTTGATAACTTCGACGAGATCCTAGAGCTTTCTGACGGCATCATGGTTGCTCGTGGTGACCTAGGTGTTGAAATCCCAGCTGAAGAAGTAATCTTCGCTCAGAAAATGATGATCGAGAAGTGTAACCGTGCACGTAAGATGGTTATCACTGCAACTCAAATGCTTGATTCTATGATCAACAACCCACGTCCTACTCGTGCGGAAGCAGGCGACGTTGCTAACGCAGTAATGGACGGTACTGACGCAGTAATGCTTTCTGGTGAAACGGCGAAAGGTAAATACCCTGTTGAAGCGGTAACTATCATGGCTCAAATCGCGAACCGTACTGACTCAGCGCTAAAAGCTGAACTAGGTTCTCGTCTAGACAGCCCACGTCTTCGCATCACTGAAGCAGTATGTAAAGGCGCTGTAGACACAGCTGAGAAACTAGCAGCTCCACTTATCGTTGTTGCAACTGAAGGCGGTAAGTCTGCACGTTCAGTACGTAAGTACTTCCCAACTGCAAACATCCTAGCGCTAACAACTAACAAG
Source organism: Vibrio sp. 1978 (assembly GCF_033344345.1). Taxonomy (NCBI): domain Bacteria; kingdom Pseudomonadati; phylum Pseudomonadota; class Gammaproteobacteria; order Vibrionales; family Vibrionaceae; genus Vibrio; species Vibrio sp. 1978. Next base: position 170,887 of record NZ_JAWPOP010000008.1, on the reverse strand, counting down.
AAAACTGCTGCACAGCTAGTTCTAACTAAAGGTGTTACTCCTGTAGTTGTTGATTCAATCGAAAGCACTGACGCATTCTACGTAGCGGGTAAAGAACTTGCTCTAGAATCAGGTCTAGGTAACAAAGGCGATATCGTTGTTATGGTTTCTGGCGCTCTAGTTGCTTCAGGTACTACGAACACAGCTTCTGTACACGTACTATAAGACTGAACTTTTAACACTTCAGTTTCTTGAGAAGGAGGGCTTATGCCCTCCTTTTTTATATGGCTTTCTTGCTCTCATAATAGGCTAATTGTATTATTCACCTCTATCAGAATTTCGTACTGTTTAATTTTATCGTCACGATTAAAGTTTCTTCTATGAGGTGTATGTGTCTAGTCCCACTCTTACCGACAAAGTATTAAGAATGATCCGTCAGGATATTCTCGATGGCGAGCTTAAACCAGGTCAAAAACTCGTGGTTGCCGAACTCAAAGAGAAGTACAACGTAGGAGCGTCACCCATTCGAGAAGCATTGGTGCAATTATCTTGGAGCAAATACGTCAAACTCGAGCCGCAAAAAGGCTGCTGGGTTGCACCTGTATGTAAAGATGAGTTACATGACTTGTACGAAAGCCTGCAAATGGTCTCCGCATGCTTACTCAGTAAGGCAATCATGATTGGCGATGAAAAATGGGAACTGGATGTACTAACTGCTTATCACAAGTTATTCCGAGTAAAACCTGGCGAAAGCTTTTGTTGGAGGGAATGGGAAGAGCGCCAAAATCAGTTTCTTACTGCGCTGTTTGAAGGTGCTGGCTCTGTCAATATGTTTGGGTTTTTCCGCGATCTACTCACGCAAATTAAACGCTACCAATACTTCGCGATGCTGATTTTAGGCACAGGGAACCCTGGGCACTGTAATCTCGATGAGCAAGAAATACTGATGAAGGCATCGCTAGACAAAAAGAGTCAGGATGCTTTAGGTTATCTAGAGCGTTATTTGAGACAGTCAATACAGTGTATCGAAGCCGCCATCGACAACCAATGTCGCATACTGGCTAGCGAATAACGCTGAGACTGAAAAAGCGGGGTCTATCCCCGTTTATTCGTTTTTGTAAAAGCGCTAAGCAATATCATCATAACTATGACACAGCGATACGCAGTTACGCCCTGCACTTTTTGACTCATACAAAGCAATATCAGCACATTTATACGTTCTTGTACGATCAGAGGTTAAATCACTATACCCAGCACTGACAGTAATGCCTCTATCACTACGCATTTGAACCGCGACACGTAGCCTGTTCAATACAATTTCAGCCTCTTCTAGTGTTGTATGCGGCATAATCACTGCAAATTCCTCACCACCGACACGAGATACAAAGTCTGTGCTGCGGACTTCTTCTAGGAGGGTTTCTGCGACACTACAAATCACCTTGTCTCCTTCGTCGTGGCCAAGCTCGTCATTAATACGCTTAAAATGGTCAATATCAAACAACGCCAAACAAGCAGGAGGGCTATCAGGATAGCGTTCAATAATCCCCGCATATTGCGCCAATTGCTCTTCAAATTTTCGGCGGTTCCACAACCCCGTCAAGCCATCTTTTTCGCTTAGGTTTCGTAATTTTTCTTCTAACTCTTTTTGCCCAGAGATATCCACCAGCGACGTAATGTAATAACTCACTTTACCTGATTTGGTTAAATTCGCCTGAATACGCATTATTGCAGTAAAGACTTGATTAAACTTAGTTCGACAACGAATCTCCCCTTCCCATACGTGTTCACTCTTCAGTGTTTTCCAGATACTCAGGTTTGCTTCGAGATCTTCAGGTAAGAGAATTAAATGATGTGCACTCCAACCTTGGGCATGCTTGGTTGAGTAACCCATCATGTTTTCAAACTCTTGATTAACCATGATGATTCTATGTGAAGCATCCGAGATCATCACCGCAGTCATACCATCAAGAGCAGCTCGAGCCAACTTCGATTCCATACTATGACGCCGATAATGCAGAGCAAGGGCTGCCGTCGGCAAAGTGAAGCCGAGCACCAAACTTAGAACAAAAAACGCTTCTTGGATTAAGTCATCAATATCCCTCTGAGCTCGGGATAATAACTGCTCATTGGTAAGATCAATAACCAGATGAAGAGGTTCGCTAGAAACAAACTGGATGGTGCGATACGCGACCAAATTCGAACCATTGTAAGCATAGCCCGAATCTTTTGAATTTAAACTACGCCAAATGTTTGGGTACATCCGGCCAAAATTAAATTGAGAGCGAGCGGGAATTATATGGCCATACAAACGAGCTGATTTAGGGCTATCAATGTAAAATCCGTCACTTTTAATCAGCTCAATATGGAAATCAAGCACTGACGAATAGTTGAGTCGAGAAGATAAATAGTCAATATCAACATTAAGGACGAGATACCCTTCGCGCTTTCCGTTAAGCGAAATAGGCATCAAAATGCGCAGTGACGGGCTATAGGGATAGACTAACTCGCCATACTCTCGTTCTAAACCTATCCCCCACGAAGCGATTTCGCCATCGTCTAAGTTCTTAGCGAATTGAAAGTAATCTCGCTCTGACTTATTTTGCAATTTGATCGCGGGCAACGCAGCGCCTGTTTCAATCTCATAATTAATCCTCACTTTTTCTCGACCAGAAACATCAAGAAAGCGAATTTGCTTATACAACTTTTGATTGATTGCGACCGAGATCCACATGTCTTCTAAGATGGAACGGTTCACCCGGTTAGGTTGGCGCAGATATTCATACAGACTTTGGCTGTGACCAAGTAGGTCACTGATCGTTTCGATTTGATCCTGAATATTGCTGTATTCACGGCCAGTATAGGCCAATTGATGTAACGCTTCTTGAGCGGTGTTCTCAACATTGTTTTCTAACAACGTCAGATATTTCTGATAGTAGTAAGCGGCAGTGAGTGCACTAAAAAATAGTGCTGTCGCCAATAAGGTGCCGACTCGCTTAGGTACTTTCACACGTCTAATGCCTATCATGCTTACTAAAACGACAATTATATCATTAATTGTTATTTTCTAAACAAAAAAGCCACTTAGATTAAGTGGCTTTTCTATATGCAATCAGAGAGTTAAGGTTTGAGAGCTCGCTCTCCTCGCGCAATGCCAACGACACCACTACGAGCAACTTCGACAACTTCGGTCACTTCGGATATCGCTTGAATGAAGGCATCTAGCTTTTCACTCGTACCCGCAAGTTGTACGGTGTATTGGGAAGCCGTGACATCCACGATCTGGCCACGGAAGATGTCTGCCGTCCGCTTCACTTCTGCTCGCGCAAAACCACTGGCTTTCACTTTCACCATCATCAGTTCACGCTCAATGTGCTCATACTCGGTGACTTCTTGTACTTTCAGCACATCGATCAATTTGTGTAACTGCTTCTGAATTTGTTCCAACTGCATCTCATCAGATGTCGTGGTAATGTTCATTCGCGACAGGGTTTCATCATCAGTCGGTGATACCGTCAAAGATTCAATGTTGTAACCACGTTGAGAGAACAAACCAACAACACGAGACAACGCACCCGGTTGGTTTTCCAATAGCAATGAAATAATGTGTCTCATATTAAGTTCTCTCCGTTTTGCTTAGCCACATTTTATCCATACCCTCACCTTTGATTTGCATCGGGTATACGTGTTCGGTTTCGTCTACGTTGATGTCCACAAACACCAGACGATCTTTCATATCCAACGCTTTTTGTAGCCCTTCTTCGAGCTGATCAGGCGTTTCGATACGAATACCGACGTGACCATAAGCTTCTGCAATCGCTGCAAAGTCAGGAACAGAACTCATGTAAGAATTAGAGTGACGACCTTGATAAATAATGTCTTGCCACTGTTTTACCATGCCTAAGAATCGGTTGTTCAGGTTGATGATCTTCACCGGAATGTCGTATTGCATGGCTGTCGACAATTCTTGAATATTCATCTGAATACTGCCGTCACCAGTCACAACCACGACCTCTTCTTGTGGCATGGCAAACTTCACGCCCATGCCAGCCGGAAGACCAAATCCCATGGTGCCAAGACCACCAGAGTTTATCCAACGGCGCGGCTTATTGAATGGGTAGTACAACGCCGCAAACATCTGATGCTGGCCCACATCAGACGCCACATATGCGTCACCATTAGTTAGCTTGTGCAGCGTTTCAATTACTTGCTGTGGCTTGATTCGTTCTGGAGACGTTTCATAAGACAAGCAGTTACGGTCACGCCATACTTGAATGTCATCCCACCATGCGGTGATAGCATCTTGATCATTTCCACTACCTTGCTCTGCAAGCAGCCCGAGCATGGTTGTCAGCACTTTTTCCGCAGAACCTACGATCGGCAAATCCACTTTCACGTTTTTCGAGATCGATGACGGATCGATATCAATATGCATCACTTTTGCGTTTGGGCAGTACTTTTCAAGGTTGTTGGTTGTACGGTCATCAAAACGCACACCGATACCAAAAATAAGATCCGCTTCATGCATTGCCATATTAGCTTCGTAAGTGCCGTGCATACCCAACATGCCCAGTGAGTTTTTATGTGTACCCGGGAATGCCCCCAAGCCCATCAAAGTACTCACAACGGGTAGGTTCAGTTTGTCGGAAAGCTCTAAAATATGTTCATGGGCGCCAGAAATCACCGCACCACCACCGATATAAAGCACTGGTTTTTTCGCTTCTAATAGCGATTTAAGCGCTTTTTTAATCTGGCCTTTATGGCCCGAAGTTGTCGGCTTGTAAGAGCGCATTGAAAGCGTTTCTGGATATTGATAAGGCAGTTTGATTTGCGGGTTCATTACATCTTTTGGCAAATCAATCACAACTGGACCAGGTCGACCTGTAGTCGCGATATAAAACGCTTTTTTGATTGTTTCAGGAATATCTTCCGCTTTTTTTACTAAAAAGCTGTGTTTGACCACTGGGCGGGAGACACCGACGATGTCACACTCTTGGAAAGCATCATTACCAATTAGGCTATTCGGTACGTTACCCGAGATAACGATCATTGGGATAGAGTCCATATACGCTGTTGCAATACCCGTAATGGTATTGGTCGCGCCCGGCCCCGAGCACACAAGTACGACACCCGGTTTACCGGTAGCTCGAGCGTAACCATCTGCCATATGAGTGGCGGCTTGCTCATGCCTTACAAGTACGTGTTTGATTTGATCGGTTTTGGCATGCAGTGCATCGTAGATATCCAAAACAGAGCCACCTGGGTAGCCAAAGATCTGCTCTACGTGCTCTTCTATCAGAGATTGAACCACCATCTCTGCGCCTGACAACATTGCTGTCATAATTGCTCTCCTTAGCCAGTTTCCTCACCGTAAGGTCAACGGATTGGTCTGGTTTTACATAGTCTAGGTCTTATTCGTAGCCTAATCGAAATACTTCCACGTTTTCGGCTATGTCTTGCGTTCGTCATAACATCCCGCAAGGTTACCCAACAAATGTAACGTTTTATTATCAAAGGGTCTAATGAGAGATTGGTCTACTTTTTAAACAAGATACTAGTAATTAGAATGTTAGTAGGAATAGCAGCCACACATCTCCTATTTCACAGTACAACCTAAAAAATTAACGCTTAAAAAAAGAACATTATTTCATAAGCTTTTAGCTACAGGGTGCGAAATAGCGTTATTTGACGAGCAGAACAGAAAAAATCAATACAAACAAAAATCCCCAGCAATGCGCGATCACATCACTGGGGATTTTTTCATCAATATAAAATCTAAGTCAGCTTAAGTTACTTTTTATCCGACTTTTCCTTATACATTTCTTCAATTTCATCTTGGTATTTGTCATTGATGACTTTACGACGAAGTTTTTGAGTTGGCGTTAACTCACCATCATCCATAGAGAAAGCTCTTGGTAACAATTTAAACTTCTTCACTTGTTCAAACTTTGCCAACTCTTTTTGAAGATCGTTCACACGCTTCTCAAGCATTTCGACCACCTGGTGGTGCTTAATCAACTCAACGCGATCGTGATATTTGATATTCAGCTCTTTCGCGTACTCTTCTAGCGAGTCATAACAAGGCACGATAAGCGCAGAAACAAACTTACGAGTATCCGCAATGACTGCGATTTGCTCGATGAAGTGGTCTTTACCAATCGCACCTTCAATCATTTGTGGAGCGATGTATTTACCACCTGAAGTTTTCATCAACTCTTTGATACGATCGGTGATGAACAAGTTGCCATTTTCATCAATGTAACCAGCGTCGCCCGTTTTTAGGAAACCGTGCTCATCAAAGGTCTTTTCCGTCTCTTCTGGCATTTTGTAATAGCCACGCATCACCATTGGACCACGAACCAGAATCTCGTTGTTTTCGCCGATCTTAACCTGTGCGCCAGGCATCGACATACCAATAGAGTCGGGGTTAAAACATTTATCATCCCAACAGGATACTGTCGCCGTGGTTTCAGTCATGCCGTAGCCCAACTTAACGTTGATACCAATCGCATGGAAGAATCGACCGATGGTTTCATCCAGCTTTGCACCACCACAAGGCATAAAGTTGATTTGCCCGCCAAGTAGCGCACGCAGTTTGCTCAGAACCAACTTATCCGCCAAAGCGTATGACTTACGCAGCAAGAGCGATGGCTGACGTTTTTCTTGATGACAAGCGGCCATTTTTGCGCCCATGTTGACTGCCCAAGTAAACATGATCTTACGATGAATCGGCGCGCGAGACACTTTCTCGTGAATCGCAGAGAAGATCTTCTCATAGAAACGCGGTACGGCACACATCACGGTAGGTCGCACCTGGCTCAGTGCATCACGTACTTGCATGGTGTCTTGCAAATAGCAGTTGGTCGCCCCTTTGTACAATACATAAAAGGTCCAAGCGCGCTCAAATACGTGTGACAACGGAAGGAAACATAATGACACGTCACTTTGAGAAAGGCTCAAGCGCTGATCGTGCCCTTCCAATTGCGCCGCAATGTTTGCGTAGTCCAACATAACGCCTTTTGGCTGGCCTGTTGTACCCGAGGTGTAGATCAGCGTGAGTAGATCATCTTCTTTTGCCTGATCTAAACGCGCGTCCAATTCAACTTGATATGTAGCGTCGCCTTTGGCAACAAATGCTTGCCAAGAGATAACGAAATCATGATCGCCAAGTTCTATATCATCAGACATCGCAACAATGAGCTCTAACTGTTCGCACTGGTCGAAAATGCTCACTGCTGCATCAAATTGAGGCTGTTCACCAACAAACAGAACTTTGACGTCTGCATTGTTAATGATGTACGCCGACTGGGCGGCAGTATTGGTTGGGTAAATAGGTACTGTCACGCTGCGTAATTGCAGTGCTGCGATATCAGCGATCGTCCATTGCGGCATGTTGTTCGAGAAAATGCCGATCTTATCTTGGACTCCTAATCCCTGAGCCAAAAGTGCAAGTGATAAAGCATCAACTTGCTGACCAAATTGCGTCCACGTAATACCTTGCCACTCCTCACCCACTTTATGCTTGAGTGCAACGCGTGTACCACCGTTCGCAATTTGTTCACGAATACGTTTAACGATATGAAAATCTAACTTGGCCATTCTTTTACTTACCTTTTGGCTTACAGGCGTAAGCTAATTGAGCGAACAAGTGTACTCACGGCTTGCTAAAACGCAACTGACCAGTATCAAACTTATCACTAATAAGAGACAACTATCACTTATACGTCGCGAACGTACCTCAAATTGCTGAATGATTACTCTATTTAACTTACTGTTTCGATTGTTGATTACGAAAACAAAAAGCCCCGAGAGACAAAAATCGCTCGGGGACCAATGAATTGTAAAAATTGATGATTACCAATATGGTCTAATCGAGAAGACCAAACGTCATCTTATTTTGCGGCAACGACTTCACCACAAGTGATCATCAGTTGATCGCGCAGCCAAATGTGGCCTTTATCTTTTTCGCTTGATTCATGCCAGCTTAAGAAGCCGCTGATTTCTTTGTTCGCAAATGGGAAATCAAGAATTTGCAGTTGATCGCTGTTTACCGCATTTTCCGCCATCCAACGTGGTGCAATAGTCACAAGCTCAGATTGACCCACCACGTATAGTAGGTTGCTTAAACTAGAACCTTCATACGCCGCTTGGCAATCCAGTTCACGGTACGCTTGCTCTGAGAAACTACGTTGGCCATGCACTTTCGATAACTTCGCATGCTTTTCGTTAAGCAGTTGCTCAGCCGTCACACCACCTTGAATGCGTGGGTGTGTTTTTGATGCGATAACCACTAATTCATCTTTGAAGATTTCAGTACTTGAGAAACCTTGCTCATCAAAACGAGCGTAGTCGATCACGAAATCAATTTCTTGGTAGCGCATACGCTCAGACAACAAACGGTCAAATTCTGCATCTAGGTGAAGCTGAACGTTTGGTGCTTGTTGATTCACTTTTGCCATGATCTTCGGAGCAAAACGCATGTCACAAGGGCTGCAAATCGCAAGCTTGAATAAGCGAGTCGAAGATTCTGGTTGGAATACAGAGCTAGGAAGTTCATTGCGAATCAGCTGTAGTGCTTGGCGAATAGGGCCAAACAGTTGACGAGCTCGTTGCGTAGGCTGAATACCACGGCCTTGGCGCATGAATAGCTCGTCGTTAAACATCACTTTTAAGCGTGCCACGGCGTTACTTACTGCCGGTTGAGACATGCCTAGGTTATGTGCTGCACGAGTAATATTTTGCTCTTGCATTACAGCATCAAATACAGTCAGTAGGTTTAAATCTACACCACGCAAAGTGCTTTCCATACGGTAGCTAGCAATTGCGCTCATCGCGTCTTTCTTCTCTAACATTGAGTGCGCCTCTTTTGTAATCGTCAACTTTGTTCATTAAATTCATAACGAATAGAATCCCATCTCGCACAAAAGACGGCGGCTGGATTCGAATCATTTTACGAATAGATAACCTAACTTTTTATTATATTTATCGTCCGGATACTTCCGGCTCGAACTGTACTATCAACTAATCGATTGCGGTTTCGCAACTAGATTGATATTTAATCAGTAAATTTTAGCCAATTAGGTATTTATTTGTTAAATAACAAATACTTGATAAAAACATAAAAAACTATAAAACACGTAAAAATGCATTCTTTGAGGACGTATTTAGCAAATTGATAGGACAGGCGGTCAACACAAGCATGCATTTAGCTCAGTTATTAGTTGGAATAAGAACAACAGATGACAGCTATATCTCTGATTGAATTTTGCACTTATCAGTCAAATTATCAGCAAATACACACTGAATAGAAATGAGAGAGGAAGAATAAAAATGCAGCCTTCCAAACAGAAAGGCTGCAACAAAATCGTGTCAAAAATGGAAGGAACAATGTACTTAGAACAACGTACTTAAATGTTCGACACGTAATTTGGAAAATCAACCTGCTCCCACAGCTGTCTGGATAACTCTGCTTTTGAATCCCATGCACCTTGCAGTACCCAATGAACAATAGCCTGAGCAACATCTGGGTATTTCACACTTTCGGCTTGTTGCTCCTTTAGCCACTGGCGTACTGCGGAAATGTCTAAGCTCTCCATCGACATCGCAAGCCCTAAATCTTCTAAGGTCGCAACATTGCTCTGCTGCTCGAATTGACCCGCGAGTGGCTTTAGTAACAATTTTTTCCCCAAAGACAAGGCTTCTGAAGGAAGCTCAAACCCACCATTAGCAATGACACCACTACAGCGATGCAAATGATGCTGGAAGTTGCTGTGGCATAAAGGGCGCAGTTCTATGTTTTCTACCTGCTCACATTCGATCACATCCGGGTGATAACAGATAAACGCTTGTTGATTAAAGTGGAACAATAAGTCCGAGATATCTTCAATCGATTCGAACGGTAGATACACCAACACGAAGTCGTCGTTTTCTGCTTGGCTATCGACGGTATGCACTATCGGTGGTAACAAAGGTTGATCAAAATGATGCCAATGCAAACCAAGGTGGTGTTGAGAAGGCGCAAAGTATTCAATGACGGATTTATCTAACCAACTTGCTCCCTTTAGTGGCACCGGATAACGGAAAGCATTTTGGTGGCTGATACCAATAGAAGGCTTATTTTGTTGTCTCGCTGCCCACGCAGTCACAGGTTCGAAATCATTAATGATAAGATCGTAGGACGATAGATCGAGTTGCTTAACTTCTTTGAAAAACTGCACCAAATTGTTATTCAATGCTGTTTTCGCGTAGTTTACAGAGCCTTTTTCGGTAATAAAGGTGAAGCCTCGGCGAGTCTGGTAATCGCCAAATGCTTCCATTGAAAAGTATTTTTCCGGCGCTCGCCCAGAAAACAAAAAGTCGACCTCAACATCGTGCTCTTTAAACGCATGACTCATCGCCCTTGCGCGTGCAATATGTCCGTTTCCTGTCCCTTGAACACCGTACAAGATTTTCATCAATTAGCCTCCTAACATCGCAATCGCTAATCCACCACAAAGACTGCCAAGCAGTGCACCAATGATGACATCGGTAAAAAAGTGCACACCCAATAAGATTCGCGCGGTTCCGATTAAACTTGCCCAAAAGAATGCAGCAACGCCTAGGCTCGGATAGAAATGATCAATCAGCGTCGCCATGACAAACGCAGCGGCAGTGTGTCCTGAAGGAAGACTATAGCGATCAGAGGGGGTAATAAAAGCAGGAAGGAGTGCACTAAGCTCTTCAGGGCGACGACGCTTAAAACTATTTTTCAGCGTCCAATAAATTGGTAGCTCGATAGCAAAAGCAAGTAAACCCGCCAGTAAAAACCAGACTCCTTGCTCCTTATCTAAATACCAAGCTAATAACCCCAACACCAAGTAAAGATGCCCGTCACCACTGTGGGAAACTCCTTTACTGATATTGGCGACTTGTTGATTAAAACGGTGCTTAAGACAAACACTAGAGAGCGCTAAATCAAACTTAGCAATGGTTGCAATTGGCTGTGTAATTGTCTCTATGGTTCTCATGTGACCTTTCCTTACTTTGACAACGCCTTTTTGTGAAAAGTAGGAGGTTTAGGTGACAACAGCATGACGGGAGTTTGGACAATTAATGACAAAGGCCAAATTAAGGTGTGCCCAACGATTTATCTATTGGGCATAACCATAAAAATAGAACATTAAGAAGGGTTTGATGGTTGCGGTTGAGGGGTGTCTATATACCAGACTTTTCTCTTCTTGCGGCAGGCGCGCAAAGAGCCTGTCGTCATGTCACCATCTTTTGTTAGCTCATAGCTCAGTGAGCGGCAAGTATAGTTTCCCGACAGTTCATGCTCTATACTCGTTTGCTCCGTTTTACTCGAGTTAGGCTCTAGTAGAGGGTTAGGCTGAGTAGATAAAATGTCACGATTTATCACATTGCTGCGCGCATAATCCTTATGGACATAACCTTTTATCACTCCTTTCTGTTCAACGAGAAACCAAGGTTGATCAACCACTTTTGCTAGCACATTAAAGACTTCCCCTTTCGATAATACGCCAAGCTTTGCCCCTTCAAGACTCGGTTTGGAGCGTAGGTTTAATGTGGTCTTAGAGCGGTAAGAGACATCCATAAACTCTACTGGGTTTGAGGTATCGACACCTTCAGTGGTTGGTCGGAAAACTTCCGCTTGCTGTTTCTCACTAGGCTGGACACGGATCTTCCACCAAGAATACGTTTCCGGATCTTTACCTTTAAACTTATTTCGGCTGTCAGACTCAAGGGCAACAAGCATCTGATTCAAGAACGATTCGCGTCCTTCATAACTCAAAAATCGATCCATTTGATCATTGATGACCATGACGCTCTGTGAGTGATCATTCATAACAACGGGGGAAGCCACTTCCACATAGGTCTGCGATTGAAACAGCTGACAACCCGACAAGCTGACCAGAGTAAATACTATGGCCGAACGTCCAAATTGTTTTGTTAACCTCATTCTTTCCCTAACCCTTATATTTCTTTTACCTAGTGCAACTGCACTACTATAAATGGTCATTCAAAACTTTTGCCAAACAATTCGGACCTTTGTGTGACAAGTCGCAATCCCGATGCTTGTTTTGGTAATGAAACGTCGCAAACTTGATGAGAACTTACTTCTTCTAGCACGTTTCTATCGCATCATGTTGTTTCACTTAGTGCATCATTTTTTTCAAGCAAACGAAAAGACTCATCCGATATGAATAAAAAATCGACTTTAGGGTTGACGCGCTTCATGGAGTGCGGTACTAATTTGTTAACTTAATTATGTGGAAAGCTTAACAACTATGTCAGCTCATTTTTCTATCCTGCTTAGCCTCCTCCTGATCGTGACCAGTTCGCGCGGGTAGGCTGTGGAAGAAAAATAACCACACCAATTTCTAAGAACCCGCATGAGAATGCGGGTTTTTTTATATCTAAATACTGGAAGTAAACGATTCACTTGCGCGAAAGTGCAGAAATCAGGAAGGAAGCAAACATGAACGATCAGGTCATTATATTCGACACCACATTGCGTGATGGCGAGCAAGCGTTGTCAGCAAGCTTGACGGTTAAAGAAAAACTGCAGATTGCCTATGCGCTGGAAAGACTCGGCGTTGATGTTATCGAAGCTGGCTTCCCAATCTCTTCACCAGGTGATTTCGAGTCTGTACAAACCATCGCAAAAAACATAAAAAACAGTCGAGTTTGTGCCCTTTCGCGTGCCGTTGCGAAAGACATTGATGCTGCCGCTGAAGCATTAAAAGTGGCTGACCAATTCCGTATCCACACGTTTTTAGCCACTTCCACCATTCACGTAGAAGACAAACTACGCCGCAGCTACGACGATGTACTAGAAATGGCAGTCAACGCCGTTAAACATGCGCGTAACTACACTGATGATGTCGAGTTTTCTTGTGAAGATGCAGGTCGTACTCCAATCGACAACCTATGTCGCATGGTAGAAGCCGCCATCAATGCAGGTGCGAGTACAATCAACATTCCAGATACCGTTGGCTACACGGTACCAAGTGAGTTTGGTGGGATTATTGAAACCCTATTTAACCGCGTTCCGAACATTGATAAAGCGATCATCTCCGTTCACTGTCACGACGATTTGGGGATGTCAGTTGCCAACTCTATTGCCGCCGTTCAAGCTGGCGCACGTCAGATAGAAGGCACGATCAATGGCATTGGAGAGCGAGCGGGTAACTGTTCACTTGAAGAGATCGCAATGATCATCAAGACTCGTCAAGAGTTTTTGGGCGTTCACACTGGCATTAAGCATGATGAAATTCACCGCACCAGTAAGTTGGTTAGCCAGCTATGCAATATGCCTATTCAAAGCAACAAAGCAATTGTGGGTGCAAATGCGTTTAGCCACTCTTCAGGCATCCACCAAGATGGCATGTTGAAGAATAAGAATACCTACGAAATCATGACCCCTGAGTCTATTGGCCTAAAAAACCAAGCTCTGAACCTAACCAGCCGCAGCGGTCGCGCTGCCGTGAAGAGCCATATGGACACCATGGGTTACAACGAAGACGAGTACAACCTAGACGCACTGTATGCGGATTTCTTGAAACTTGCTGACCGCAAAGGCCAAGTGTTCGATTACGACCTAGAAGCCCTAATGCACTTCTCGAACTTGCGTGAAGAAGATGACTTCTACAAATTGAGCTACCTAAGCGTGCAGTCTGGCAGCGTAATGGCTACCACCAGCATCAAAATGCAATGCGGTGATGAAGAAATGTGTGAAGCAGCGGTCGGTAATGGCCCAGTTGATGCGCTATACCAATGTATCTACCGCGTGACAGGCTACGACATCGTTCTGGATAAATTCGACCTAACCGCGAAAGGTGAAGGTGAAGATGGTTTGGGTCAAGCAGACATCATTGCCAACTACAAAGGTCGCAAATACCACGGTACGGGTGTTTCCACCGACATCGTTGAGGCTTCCGGCCAAGCATTATTGCACGTTATTAACAGCATTCATCGTGCAGATAAAATCGAAGAAATGAAGCAGAAAAAGATTGCGACTGTGTAATAACAACCGGGCTACACGGCTCAGGAAAGAACACGCTCGTTGAAATAATTAAGCTCAAAATTAGAAAACTTAAAGGATTAACATGACAGACAAATCGTACAAAATTGCCGTCCTACCCGGTGACGGCATTGGCCCGGAAGTAATGGCGCAGGCACATAAAGTATTGGATGCAATCGAAAAGAAACATGGTATTGCGTTTGAGCGTGACGAGCATGATGTAGGTGGTATCGCGATCGACAATCACGGTTGCCCACTTCCAGAGAGCACAATAAAAGCATGTGAAGAGTCTGATGCAGTCCTATTCGGCTCGGTTGGCGGCCCTAAGTGGGAGCACTTACCACCAAATGACCAACCTGAACGCGGTGCCCTACTGCCACTACGCAAACACTTCCAACTGTTCTGTAACTTACGTCCAGCGCAAATTCACTCAGGTCTTGAAGCTTTCTCACCGCTACGTGCAGACATCTCGGGTCGCGGCTTTGACATCGTGGTAGTCCGTGAACTGACGGGTGGTATCTACTTCGGCCAACCGAAAGGTCGTGAAGGTGAAGGCGCAACAGAAAAAGCATTTGATACTGAGGTGTACCACCGCTTTGAGATCGAACGTATTGCAAAAATCGCTTTTGAATCTGCTCGTCTACGTCGCAAGAAAGTGTGCTCTATCGACAAAGCGAACGTTCTACAAAGCTCTATCTTATGGCGTGAAGTAGTCGAAGAAACCGCAAAAGACTACCCAGATGTCGAGTTGTCACACATGTACATTGATAACGCGACTATGCAGCTTATCAAAGACCCAGCACAGTTCGACGTGATGCTGTGTTCAAACATCTTCGGCGACATCATTTCTGATGAGTGCGCGATGATCACTGGCTCTATGGGCATGTTGCCGTCAGCAAGTCTAAACGAAAGCAAATTCGGTCTGTACGAGCCAGCAGGCGGCAGTGCACCAGATATCGCAGGTAAGAACATCGCTAACCCAGTGGCACAAATCCTATCTGCTGCACTGATGCTGCGTTATAGCCTAGGTGAAGAAACGGCGGCACAAGACATCGAAACGGCAGTTTCAAAAGCACTATCAGCGGGTGAGCTAACGGGTGACCTTGCTGGTGACAACCCAGCACTTTCGACGTCTGAGATGGGCGATAAGATCGCTGAGTACATCTTAAACTCTTAATACAAAACAGATTAATAATAAATACTAAATCCTCGGTCAACCAATGGCTTTCCTCTAAGTCATTGGTGCAATAGCAAGGCAGCAAGCCCATTTATATTAAGGCGTTTAGTTCGCTAAATAACTGGATAAATGGGTGCCGCTAACGCAGTTATTGCGGCAAAGGCGACGAGGAAAGGAAGCAAACAATGGGCAAAACATTATACGAAAAAGTCTACGACGCACACGTTGCCGTCGCAGCAGAAGGGGAAAACCCAATCTTGTACATCGACCGTCACTTGGTACATGAAGTGACGTCTCCGCAAGCATTTGACGGCTTGCGTGAAAAAGGTCGTAAAGTGCGTCAGGTCAGCAAAACTTTTGCCACCATGGACCACAACGTTTCAACAACCACCAAAGACATCAACGCATCGGGTGAGATGGCACGTATCCAGATGGAAACGCTATCGAAAAACTGTGAAGAGTTTGGTGTTACGCTTTACGACATTAACCACAAATACCAAGGTATTGTGCACGTTATGGGCCCAGAGCTTGGTATTACCCTACCGGGAATGACCATTGTTTGTGGTGACTCGCACACGGCTACACACGGTGCGTTCGGTTCTCTCGCTTTTGGTATTGGTACATCTGAAGTTGAGCACGTATTAGCAACTCAAACGCTAAAACAAGCGCGCGCTAAAACGATGAAGATCGAAGTGAAAGGCAAAGTAGCTCCGGGCATTACTGCGAAAGACATTGTGCTAGCCATCATCGGTGAAACCACAGCAGCAGGCGGTACCGGTTACGTAGTTGAATTCTGTGGTGAAGCGATCACTGACCTTTCAATGGAAGGTCGTATGACCGTATGTAATATGGCGATTGAGTTAGGTGCAAAAGCCGGTTTGATTGCACCAGATGAAACCACATTCGAATACATTAAAGGCCGTAAATTCTCCCCTCAAGGTGCGGACTTTGATGCAGCAGTAGAATACTGGAAGACGTTAAAAACTGACGATGATGCTCAGTTTGATGCCGTAGTAACGCTGAACGGTGCAGACATCAAACCACAAGTCACTTGGGGCACAAACCCAGGTCAAGTAATCGCGGTAGACCAGCCGATCCCAGCACCAGAGAGCTTTGCGGACCCAGTAGAAAAAGCCTCGGCAGAAAAAGCATTGTCTTACATGGGTCTAGAAGCGGGCAAGTCATTGTCTGATTACAACGTCGATAAAGTCTTCGTTGGTTCTTGTACTAACTCACGTATCGAAGACATGCGCGCAGCCGCTGAAGTAGCGAAAGGTCGCAAAGTCGCGCCTCACGTTCAAGCGCTGATCGTTCCTGGCTCTGAGCAAGTAAAAGCGCAAGCAGAAGCGGAAGGCTTGGACGTTATCTTTAAAGAAGCGGGCTTTGAGTGGCGCCTACCAGGTTGCTCGATGTGTCTAGCAATGAACAATGACCGTTTGGGCCCACATGAACGTTGTGCGTCTACTTCAAACCGTAACTTTGAAGGCCGCCAAGGTCGTGATGGCCGTACCCACCTAGTGAGCCCTGCGATGGCAGCGGCAGCAGCAATTGCTGGTCACTTTGTAGATATTCGTGAACTAGACTAAGGAGCAAACCAATGTCAGGCTTTAAACAACACACAGGCTTAGTTGTTCCTCTAGATGCAGCGAACGTTGATACTGATGCCATCATTCCAAAGCAGTTCCTACAAAAGGTCTCCCGCCTAGGGTTTGGTAAGCACCTATTCCATGACTGGCGCTTCCTAGACGATGCTGGCGAACAGCCAAATCCAGAGTTCGTGATGAACGCACCTCGCTACCAAGGCGCGTCTATCTTGCTGGCTCGTGAAAACTTCGGTTGTGGTTCTTCTCGTGAGCACGCACCGTGGGCACTAGCGGATTACGGCATCAAAGCGATGATCGCACCAAGCTTTGCCGATATTTTTTACGGCAACTCGATCAACAACCAAATGGTGCCAGTTCGTTTGACTGAACAAGAAGTGGATGAAATCTTCCAGTTTGTTGAGGCAAATGAAGGTGCAGAAGTCGAGGTCGACCTAGAAGCGAATGTCGTTCGTGCCAACGGCAAAGAATATGGTTTTGAAATCGATTCGTTCCGTCGTCATTGCTTGCTAAACGGTTTGGACAACATTGGCCTAACCCTTCAACACGAAGATAAGATTGCTGAGTACGAAGCGAATATTCCAAGCTTCTTGCGTTAAGACGCGTTAGTAAATACACAAATCAAGGGCTGGCAATTGTCGGCCCTTGATTTGTTTTGGGTGACTGATCTCATATCGCTTTGCTTACAGAATACCGAACGCCTCTGTTGAAATTCGTCATCCTGAACAGCGACGAAGGAGCGTGATTCAGGATCGACTACCAGAGCGCACTGTACAGATTCATACTGTCTTTACTCAAGAGTTTGTGGGTATTAGATTCCTGATATCGCTTATGCTCCTCGGAATGACAGCGAATAAAGGCCACTGATTACTGAAAGAAAACAAGCACTAAACTGGTCTACACTATCAACAATATCTCATTCAAAGGTATCTCTATGAAGCGTCTGTTATTGCTGTTGTGTGCTCTGGTTTCTTTCTCGACATTGTCCGCGCCTAAATCCGACTTATGGCCATATTGGAAACAATCGAATCAAGCCAACCAAACCCAAATTTCTCATCAAGAATGGCAACAACTGCTCGATACTTATTTAGTTGAACAAGGCGAGAATACCTTGTTTCGTTATAGCCAAGTCTCCTCTGTCGATAAAACTAAGCTGAAACAATACATCCAGCGTTTGGCAAAACTAGACCCTCTACAATACAACCAAGCAGAGCAATATGCCTATTGGGTAAACCTTTACAACGCCATCACGGTAGATCTTATTTTGGATAACTATCCAGTCGAATCAATCACCAAGCTAGGTGGTTTATTTAGCTTTGGTCCTTGGGGAGACGATGTGGTCGTGGTCAATGGGAAGGATCTAACTTTAAACGATATTGAACATCGAATTTTGCGTCCAATTTGGAATGACCCAAGAACGCATTACGCGGTTAACTGTGCCAGCCTAGGATGCCCTAATCTGCAATCTCAAGCATTCACTGCTGACAACACGCAAGCTCTACTGGATAGTGCCGCCAAAACATTTATCAACAGCAGCAAAGGCGTATCTATCCAAGGTAACACGGCACAGCTGTCTTCTATTTATGATTGGTTTGCAACGGACTTTGGTGGAGAAAAACAAATCTTCAAACACATCGCAAAGTACGCACCGCAATACAAAAACTTCTCTGGCAAAGTGAAATACGAATACGATTGGGACTTGAATCAAGCCAACTAAACTGGGGGATGTGAGGTCAATTAGCATTAGGGACATAATAGGCCAAAAGCTAAAGACACCGGCAACTCAAAGACTAAGACATGAAAAAAAAGGGCACTGAGTGCCCTTTTTTACATCCAAATGTTTGATAGAAAACGTCCGACTACTTAAAGCCTTTAACCTTCTTAATAAGATCGTAAGCGTTTTGAATCTCTTGAGATTTCTCTTTCGCGACGTTCATCATCTCTGGTGGTAAGCCTTTAGCCATCAATTTGTCCGGGTGATGCTCGTTCATCAGTTTACGATAAGCACGCTTAACGGTTTTACTGTCTGCATCTGAAGACACATCCAGAATTTTGTACGCGTCGGCCAACTGATCCGCTTGTGAAGCTTGTTGCCAGCTACCACCTGAAGATTGGCCTTGATGCTGACCATGAAAACCGCCCTGGCTTTGGAAACGAAATGCGGCTTCTTGCATTTGCAAACGACGCTCTAATTGCTCAGAAGAGAAACCCAAACCACGTGCAATCTTGTGTAGTACATTTCGTTCACTCGGGTGGATCGAGCCATCTGCAAAGGCCGCCGAGATTTGCAGCTCTAAGAAAAATTGCAACAAGTCAAAGCGACCAGCTGTCGAAATTTTCACACGAACAAGAACATCTTCTAACGGAAAGTCGCTGTCTTTACCTTCACGAAACGCGTCTTGCGCTGCGCGACGCTGTTCGCCATGCAAATTCATGCGGTCCATCATGGCTGAAGCCAGTTGGATTTCCTCTTTGGTGACTTGGCCTTTCGCTTTTGCCACATGTCCCATTACCGCAAACGCCGCTTTAAAAAACTCTTCTTGGCGCTGAGCTTGACTTGGCCCTTTTCCAAAGCCGCCAGTAGAGAACCCGGCTTGACTCAAGCGACGTGCTTTATCGAATTGATGGCCAATAAATAAGCCAAAGAGTAAACCTAGCGGCCCGCCAAGTAACAAGCCAAAAAAGGCACCCAGAATTTTGCCAAAAATATGCATTATGTGTTCTCTATCAATGAATTTTTATCGACGACGGCGGTCTTATAGTGCCGGATGCAACGATTTCCTTTATGATAATGGAATTAGTTTTATTTCGGCTAGGCCATTTCGCCTGCTTATCTTTGCAGCTATTTTGTCGTCATTATGCCACAGTGAATCAATACGCTGGGATAAATGCGACTATAGTTGATTCATTTGGCTATTACGCTAGGGTACAACAAGCCCTATAGCCATCGAGTAGTAGTGACACAGGAAAGTTCAATTCAATGCAACATTTCTCCCGCACATTTTTAGCGGCCTCTATCAGCACCGCCTTGTTTGTACCCACCACTCAAGCTGAAGCGAATATCCATGATAGTGTGCAGGAAATGCCCGCCACAGATCAATGTTTGGTCGATACAAGTGGCGAGGAGGACGCTCTTAATACCCCAGTAGTGGTAGAAGCTGACACCCTGCAAGCCATCAATGGTGACAAAGCTCAGTACTCAGGTAATGTACAAGTCACCCAAGGCCAGAAGAAAATTACCGCAGATAGCGTAACGCTGCACCAACAAGACAACGTCGTGGTTGCCGAAGGCAACGTGACTTTCAATGACGGCCAAGTCAAAGCTCGATCTGATCGTGTTACTAACGACATTAATCAAGATACGTTTTCACTTGAGAACACCGATTATCAGTTCCTTTGCCAACAAGGCCGAGGCACTGCAGCCTATATCGCTCGCACAGGTCAGTCGGTTTATGAACTCGAAGACGGCTCTATCACATCGTGCCCTCAAGGCGATAATTCATGGCGATTGGTTGCGTCAGGCATCGATGTTGACCAAGATGAAGAGACAGCGACGCTGCACCACCCTCGATTTGAAGTGTTAGATGTGCCTGTTTTCTATGTGCCGTATCTAACCATGCCAATTGGAGATACGCGTAAAACGGGTTTCCTCTTCCCTTCTTTATCGTACGGTTCTAGTGATGGTATGGAAGTCGAGGTGCCATTCTATTGGAACATCGCGCCTCAATATGACATGACACTCACCACGCTCTATATGCAGCAACGTGGTACAAAACTCGATACTGATTTCCGCTACCTAACAGATGGTTGGGGAAGTGGAGAAATCAAAGGCGAATACCTCAATAGTGATCGCAAATATCAGGACGAGTCTCGTTGGGGCTACCAAGTTAAACACGACGGTATCATCAATAAACAGTGGATAGTCAAAGTCGATTACTCAAAAGTGAGTGATATTGATTACTTCCTCGATCTCGACTCCGACATTGGTAACCGTGAAGATGGTCAACTGGTTCAAGAAGGACAAGTACAATATCGTTCTGACTTCTGGGATGCCTCGTTAACCGTTCGTGACTTCCAAATCTTATTGAAAGAAGAGAACCGCCCTTATCGCCTGCTTCCTCAGTTAGACTTGAACTACTACACGCCGTTGTGGGGAGACTACCTTAACTTTGACGTGAAGAGCCAAGTGAGCCGCTTCGATACCAGCGATGCTGCGCGACCAAATGCGACCCGTGTTCACATTGAACCAGGGCTTACATTACCACTCTCAAACTCATGGGCAACGTGGACAACAGAAGCGCGTGTGCTCTCTACGTATTACTCTCAAGACTTAACGGGTTTGACTGATGTAAACTTGCAAAACCAGTTGGATGATGAAGTTTCTCGTGTTATTCCTGAGTTCCGTACGCATGCGCAACTTTACTTAGAGCGAGATACAAGCTGGATCAAGGGCTACACCCAAACACTGGAGCCTCAGCTGCAGTACTTGTACGTACCTGAAGAAGATCAAACCAACATCTACAACTACGATACCACCTTGCTACAAACCGACTACTACGGGCTATTCCGCAGTCGTAAGTACAGTGGCATTGATAAAATCGCCTCGGCGAACCAGTTAAGCTACGGTGCGAGTACTCGCTTCTTTGATGATGACTATAAAGAGCGTCTTAACGTTTCATTTGGTCAGATTTACTACTTCGATAAAAAGACCAAACTGAGCAACAGCCCAAATCTTCCGGATGAGACAACCAATTACTCATCATGGGCGATTGAAGCTGATTTCAACTACAACGATTACTTGTTCTATCACGGTGGAATTCAATACGATATTGATTTGAGCTCCATGCAGTTGGCAAACAGTACCTTGGAATACCAATTCAACGGCGGCTTTATTCAGGGTAACTATCGCTACGTTACGCGTGAATACATCGAAGATACGATCATTCTCGAAAACCTAGACACAATTACTCGTAAAGGTATTTCTCAAGCAGGTATTGTAGCGGCCTACGAGTTCAACCCGAACTGGTCTGCGAGTGGTCAATACTACTACGACCTCAATGAAAATGCGGACCTAGAATGGTTAGCGAGCCTACGTTACCAATCTGACTGTTGGTACATTGGCGTCACTTACTCAAACCAATTGCTTGGTTGGGAAGACCAAGCTATCGGCAGCACCGGGGCATCACCTGAATACGAAAATAACTTCAGCGTTAACTTCGGTATTCAAGGCTTTGCGACCAACCAGCGTGAAGACACTGCTGTCAAAGAGCTGGATGGTTCTGACAACGCGATTAAGTACGGCCGCCCATTCTATCTGAACAATTAATCAAAATAGGCGTCTTAAATGAATAAGACGCCTATTCAAAAATACTGACGGAATTTTAAATGAAAATTTGGAAATCAATCTTATTCACGACCCTACTCTCTTGCGGAGCGGTTGCAGCACCAGTAGAGATCGATAAGGTTGCGGTCATCGTGAATGACGGTGTAGTTCTACAAAGCGACATCGAAACAGCGATGAAAACGCTGCAAGCCAACGCTCGTCAAAGTGGAAAGAGCTTACCTTCTACCAGCGTGTTAAAAGAACAAGTCGTTGAAAAACTTATCATTGATACGTTGCAAGGCCAAGAAGCAGACCGTATTGGTGTGCGTATTGACGACAACCGTTTAAACCAAGCGATTGCAGAGATCGCACGTAATAATGAGCAATCGGTAGAACAACTCGCTGCTTCTGTAGAAAGTGAAGGTTTAAGTTACCCAGAATTCCGCGAACAAATTCGTAAGGAAATCGCCGCATCAGAAGCTCGCAATGCACTGGTTCGTCGCCGTATTAATATCCTTCCAGCAGAGGTCGATAGCCTTGCTGAGCAACTATCACAAGAAACCAATGCGACTGTTCAATACAAAATTGGACACATTCAACTGCGCTTCTCTGACGATAAAGAAAAGTCAGCTGTAGAAGCAGAAGCTAAAGCGCTCGCGAAAAAGCTAAACGAAGGTGCAGACTTTACGGAGATGGCCTACACCTACTCAAAAGGTCCTAAAGCTTTACAAGGTGGTGACTGGGGCTGGATGCGTAAAGAAGAGATGCCAACCATCTTTGCTGATCAGATCAAGATGCAAAACAAAGGCAGCATTATTGGTCCTTTCCGTAGTGGCGTTGGTTTCCACATCCTAAAAATAGAGGATGTAAAAGGCCTAGAAACGGTTGCGGTAACGGAAGTAAATGCGCGTCATATTTTGATTAAACCAACCGTGATTCTGAGCGACGAAGGGGCGAAGAAGCAACTGAATGAATTTGTACGCCGCATCAAAGCCGGTGAAGCAACGTTCGCTCAATTGGCAACACAATACAGTCAAGATCCTGGCTCGGCAGCACAAGACGGTGAACTAGGTTATCAAACACCAGATCTTTACGTGCCAGAATTTAAGCACCAAGTAGAAACTCTGCCAGTTGGCTCAATCAGCGAACCGTTCAAAACCGTTCACGGCTGGCATATCGTTGAAGTGTTGGATCGTCGCCAAGTTGACCGCACTGACTCAGCGATGAAGAACAAAGCTTACCGTATTCTATTTAATCGTAAATTTAATGAAGAAGCGGGCGCATGGATGCAAGAGCTACGCGCAAGTGCGTTTGTTGAAATCGTGGATGACAACAATGACAACTAATACAATTCGTAGAATTGTCGTAACCGCAGGGGAACCTGCGGGTATCGGCCCAGACTTAGTGCTTGCCCTATCGAAAGAAGATTGGGCGCACCAAATTGTCGTCTGTGCCGATAAGAATATGCTGATGGAGCGAGCCAAGCAGCTTGGCATCGAAGTCCAACTGTCTGATTACAATCCAGAAGAAGCACCTAAAGCACAAAAAGCGGGCACGCTTATCGTTGACCATATCCAAATATCGGAACCTGCGGTCGCAGGTGAGCTCAATGAAGCGAATGGCCACTATGTACTAAAAACGCTAGAAAGAGCGGCTTTAGGCTGTATGAATGATGAATTTGATGCTATTGTCACCGGCCCTGTTCATAAGGGGGTGATTAATCGCGCAGGTGTTGCATTCAGTGGTCATACTGAATTTTTCGCCGAGAAGTCACAAACGCCGCTAGTTGTAATGATGCTAGCAACGGAAGGACTACGCGTGGCGCTGGTTACAACACATATTCCTTTAGCTTATGTGTCCAAAGCTGTCACCGAAGAGCGATTAGAAAAAATCATCGATATTCTTCATAAAGACCTTGTAGAAAAGTTTGCTATCGCACAACCAAACATCTACGTTTGCGGGCTTAACCCTCATGCTGGCGAAGATGGCTGCTTAGGTCGTGAAGAGATCGAAACCATCACTCCGACACTGGAAAAAATTCGACAAGAAAAAGGTATCAACCTGATCGGCCCTCTGCCGGCTGATACCATTTTCAATGAAAAATATTTAAATGATGCTGATGCTGTTTTAGGCATGTACCATGATCAAGTATTGCCAGTATTAAAATACAAAGGCTTTGGTCGTTCAGTAAACATTACTCTTGGTCTACCTTTTATTAGAACATCGGTGGACCACGGTACTGCATTAGATCTGGCAGGGACAGGTCAAGCGGATACAGGGAGTTTCCGAACAGCGCTCACGCATGCGATAGATTTGGTAGAGAAGAAACAATGAGAAATGATGTCCATTTAGGACACAAAGCGCGTAAACGTTTTGGTCAAAACTTCCTGAACGATCCATACATTATTGATGGGATCGTATCAGCGATTAACCCAAAACCAGGTCAAAACCTGGTTGAAATCGGTCCTGGTCTTGGTGCAATCACTGAGCCGGTAGGTCGTGAAGTAGATAAGTTCACAGTTATCGAATTAGACCGCGATCTGGCGGAACGCCTACGTACTCACCCTGAACTGGCAGATAAGTTGACCATCCATGAGGGTGACGCTATGCGTTTTGACTTCACTCAACTAGTGAAGCCAAACAACAAGCTGCGCATTTTTGGTAACTTGCCATACAACATCTCTACACCATTGATGTTCCACCTTTTTGAGTTCCATAAAGACATTCAAGACATGCACTTTATGCTGCAAAAAGAAGTGGTAAACCGCTTAGCAGCCGGCCCTGGCAGCAAAGCTTACGGCCGTTTAACGGTAATGGCTCAGTACTACTGTAAAGTGGTACCGGTACTGGAAGTACCGCCAACGGCATTCGTTCCACCACCGAAAGTGGATTCTGCCGTTGTTCGTTTAGTGCCTTACGAAGAGCTGCCATGCCCGGCAAAAGATCTGCGTTTGCTCGATCGCGTTTGTCGTGAAGGCTTTAACCAACGTCGTAAAACCGTTCGTAACTGCTACAAATCGTTGTTAAGCACAGAAGTACTAGAAGAGCTAGGTGTTAATCCAAGCATGCGTCCAGAGAACCTGACGCTAGAACAATTCGTCGCAATGGCGAACTGGCTTGCGGATAACCCGCAGCACTAAGAACTCAAACAATGAGCCAAACCCTTGTAGGTTTGGCTTATTATTATTGGGATATTACGTTTCTGAGGAGTGCACATGGACGTCATTCAACCTTGCATCAAAATTCAAGTTCACACCAAATACATCGAAGAACAGTCCAACCCAGAGCTACAACGCTACGTTTTCGCTTATATCATCACCATCAAAAACCTTAGCCAGCAAACCGCACAGTTAGTGAGCCGCCGCTGGCTAATCACAGACTCGAACGGCAAGCAAATGACGGTTGAAGGTGACGGAGTTGTAGGCCAGCAGCCCTTTATTCCAAGCAATGATGAATACACGTACAGTAGCGGAACCGCGTTAGAAACCCCTGTCGGCGTTATGCAAGGACACTACAAAATGCTGGATGAGAAAGGGCAAGAGTTCATCACCGAAATCGAACCATTTCGCTTGGCTGTTCCAAATGTTTTAAATTAGTAAATTGGAGATTCAGTGGCTACCTATATTGTTGGTGACATCCAAGGCTGTTTTGATGAATTGCAGCGACTACTAGAAAAAGTATCTTTCTCTGCGAAAAAAGACCAACTTTGGCTTGCTGGTGATTTGGTCGCCAGAGGGCCTAAATCACTAGAAACGTTACGCTTTGTGAAGTCACTTGGCGCAAACGCAATCGTGGTGCTTGGTAATCACGACCTTCACCTTCTCGCAGTGGCTCACGGGATAAAAAAGGTCAAAGACAAAGATAAAACCGCACCTATTTTCACGGCCCCTGACAAAGAGGAACTACTGACATGGCTAGCTCAGCAACCTCTATTGGCCGAGCATGACGAGTTCGTGATGTGTCACGCTGGCATATCACCGCAGTGGAATCTAAAAACAGCGAGAAAGTGTGCCCGTGAAGTTGAGCGCATCATCCAAAGTGAAGAGTTGCCTTGGCTATTAAAAAACATGTACAGCAATCAACCTGATTCCTGGGATGACTCTCTACAGGGTTTGGACCGATACCGTTATATTATCAATGCTTTTACGCGGATGCGCTTTTGTTTCCCTGATGGTCGTTTGGATATGGATTGTAAATTGCCACCGCAACAAGTTTCCGGTAACAAACTTATTCCATGGTTTGATGTGCCCAAACGTATTCACTTAAATAAAGCGGTGCTCTTTGGGCACTGGGCAGCACTACAAGGCTATATGAACAACGAAGTCATCGGGCTAGATACTGGCTGCGTTTGGGGCGGAAGCCTGACCATGATCCGTTGGGAAGATAAGAAAATTTTTACTCAGGATGCGTTAAGTTAAACACTGAATAACAGTCGATAATCCATAGTAGGAAGAATACTTGTCACTTAACACCTCCTGTAGGGTCATTCCAACGAGCCTTAACGAGACGAGGAATCTAATATCCTCGCGCTGCGAATAGATAGAAATACCTTTGACAACAAAGTACTCGTATAGAGGATCCTGAACCT
Source organism: Vibrio sp. 1978 (assembly GCF_033344345.1). NCBI lineage: Bacteria > Pseudomonadati > Pseudomonadota > Gammaproteobacteria > Vibrionales > Vibrionaceae > Vibrio > Vibrio sp. 1978. The sequence continues at coordinate 144,202 of NZ_JAWPOP010000008.1, read as the reverse complement.
CGCTCGTTCGTCGCTTTTCAGGATGACGGTAGGTTGGGATGACCGCTCGCTGCTATACGAACGGCATTACCCCGTTTTAATCTCGAATTACTTCTCTAACACCGTAAAACGCATGTTGTAGGCGTTCTTCTCATCGGCTTGATACATTTCTGAGTAAGTTTCCTTAAACTCGTCTCCCCAATCTGGGAACTGAGTATCACCATCAATGGCCGCTTCAATGTGTGTTACATACAGTTTATTGGCCATCGGCAGACAAGATGCGTAAATCGCACCACCACCAATGATCATCACTTCTTCCACGTCACCAGCCACGTCCAAAGCTTGCTCAATCGATGTTACGGTAGTGACGCCTTCGATCTTTAGTGTCTCATCACGGCTAATAACAATATTCAAGCGACCTGGTAAAGGGCGACCAATAGACTCGTACGTTTTACGTCCCATAATAACCGGTTTACCCATGGTACAACGCTTAAACCAAGCAAAATCAGCGGGAAGGTGCCAAGGCATTTGATTGTCTTTGCCAATGATGCGATTGTCGGCCATCGCGGCAATCATACTAATGATCATGTTAGGTCCTTATACAATTGGTCTGCGGCGATAGAATAACAGCCCTGGAACCGCAAGACCAACAGCTAAACCTGCAATAATAAACATGGCCTTAAGAAAGTTTTCCATACAGGTTGCGACAAGCTCGGGTGAGTAGCCAACATGATTGATCTCTACCATAGCGATCATTGCTTTGTACGCAAACACACCCGGCACCATCGGGATCAAAGCAGCCACAGTAAACACTTTTGGATGCGCGAGAAAACGGTGAGACCAGTACACACCAATCATCCCAACTAACGTCGCAGCAAAAAAGGTTGCCCACTCAATAGGAATGCCAAACTGCATCATCAAGTAGCGGCTACCATGACCAATCGCGCCACCAACAGCGCAATAAACTAAAGCTCTTTGTGGTACGTTAAAAACCAATGCAAATCCTACGGCGGGAATCGCCGCAAAAAACATGTCATTCAAAAGGCCAAACATCAAATCAAATAAACTCATTAGATAGCCCACCCCCAAATTCCAGTTACACTCATCGCAGCAACGATCCCCAAACATGTCGCCAACGTTAGTAAACTAGCCATCACAAATCGAGCAATGCCCATATTAATGTGGCCTTTCAACATATCTGCGACAGAGTTAATGAGTGGGAAACCAGGTACAAGCATTAATACCGACGATGCCATTGCTACGGTAGGTAGATTACCGATTTGGTAAATTTCCGCCTGTGCTGAAATTAAGGTAGTCACAAAAGCGGTCGCAGCAAAGTTCAATAGAGGGTTGAAATGACGATGACCAATTTCTTGGCGAACGATCATGCCACCAGCTGAAGCTAAAAAGGTCATGATGAAGACTCCCCAATCACCACCAGCTAGATGACTGAATGCCGCACAAGACAAGCCAATCATAAACACCACCAACCAGCGGTTATAACGCTCTGGACTGATAGCGTTCAGCTTTTTCTGCGCCATGGTTGAATCGAGCAAACCACGTTCCATCATGATACAGATTCGTTGAATTTGCGTAATAACGCGCATATTGATGCCACGATCAGCGCAGCTTCGGGTGGTGGTGATGCAATGCCCATCCATTACCGTCGTCACAACCAATGCATTAGCTGATAGTGCTACCGCAACTTCATTCACCCCACAAGCAAGGCCAATACGACGCATAATATCGCTCACAAGAGTACTTTCAGCACCATGAGCAAGTAGCATTTGTCCGGCTTGGGCGACAAGACGAGAAATCGATCGTTGAGTAGATACCGCCAACTCTCTAGGCGGTATGGTTTCTAGAGTCATAAATAAGTCTAATTCCTTTTAGGGTGTTACTCATTCATACGCGCGAGGGCCAAACTAACCCTCAAAAAAACACGACGTATCAGTTATTGTGCCGTAAATCACATCACCTAAATATGATTTAGATACAAAAAAAGCCGCAATAGATAATTGCGGCTTAATGAATTATAGGCAAACAGGCATTGTTTGACCGTTCTGATTAGTCACGAACGTAGACAACGTGACCGTCATCTTCTTCATCGTCCCAGTCATCCCAATCGTCGTCGTCATCTTCAGTGATAACGTCTTTACCCGCCATCGCATCTTTATGGTAATCATCCCACATGAAGTTAACTTTATCTTCTTCAGCCACTTCTTCCTCTTCGCGAGGTAGGTTATCCATAAAGTCAGCCAGTTTGTAACAAAGCTCTTTAGTACCGTTACGATTGATCGCCGAGATCTTAAAGTACTCGTCTTCCCAACCTAGTGCGTCTAAGATTTCTTGGATCTTCTCATTCGCTTCTTCTTCAGGCATTAGATCAACTTTGTTGAACACTAACCAGCGCGGCTTACTTGCCAGTTTTTCGCTGTATTGTTCTAGTTCATCAATGATCGTCAATGCATTTTGCACCGGATCGGACTGATCAATTGGCATAATATCGATCATGTGCAGCAACACTCGACAACGCTCTAAGTGCTTCAAGAATCGAATACCAAGGCCAGCGCCATCTGCTGCACCCTCGATCAAACCAGGGATGTCTGCAACAACAAAACTTTTCTCTGGTACGACACTTACGACACCCAAGCTTGGGATCAAAGTCGTGAATGGGTAATCAGCGACTTTCGGTTTTGCTGCTGATACTGCGCGGATAAAGGTTGATTTACCAGCATTAGGTAGACCAAGCATACCCACATCAGCAAGAAGCAATAGCTCAAGGCGAATTTCGCGTACTTCACCCTTTGTACCCAATGTTCTCTGACGAGGCGCGCGGTTTACTGAAGATTTGAAACGCGTGTTACCTAGACCGTGCCAACCGCCTTTTGCGATCATCACTTTCTTACCGTGTTCAGCAACTTCCGCCACGATTTCATTTGTGTGGATATCCACAGCGCGCGTACCCACAGGTACACGAAGAACAATGTCTTTACCACGCTTACCTGTACAGTTACCACCGCGACCGTTTTCACCACGCTCAGCTTCGTAGAAGCGCTGGAAACGGTAATCAATCAGGGTATTTAGGTTTTCATCAGCTTGGATATAAACATCACCACCGTCACCGCCATCACCGCCATCAGGGCCACCTTTAGTGATGAATTTTTCACGCCAGAAACTGACAACGCCACTACCGCCATCACCAGCCTGAACTTTTACTACCGCTTCATCTACGAACTTCATCTTTTACTCCGACTACTTCGTGCGTGGATTAAATCTTACTATGTCATCCGACAATTTTAGCAGATGACAGATCTAAGCTCCCAGATTCAAATCGCTTAGGATCTTAGCGAGAAACTTCGATATGTCGACTGCCACAAATAAAAAACCCCGCCGATTCGGCAGGGCTTTTGAATTCAGCTTAAAGCTATTAAGTAATTTGGTTAAAAACCTAATTACTCAGCTTCGATGCTTACAAACTTACGGTTCTTAGGACCTTTCACTTCGAACTTCACTTTACCTTCAGTAAGAGCGAATAGAGTGTGGTCTTTACCGATACCTACGTTGTTACCAGCGTGGAACTTAGTACCACGTTGACGAACGATGATGTTACCTGCAAGTACAGATTCACCACCGAAACGCTTAACACCTAGACGTTTGCTTTCTGAATCGCGGCCGTTACGAGTAGAACCACCAGCTTTTTTGTGTGCCATTGTTAAACTCTCCTAATAGATTAAGCGTTGATACCAGTGATCTTCACTTCAGTGAACCACTGACGGTGACCCTGTTGCTTACGAGAGTGCTTACGACGACGGAACTTAACGATTTTAACTTTATCGCCACGACCGTGTTGTACAACTTCAGCAACAATTTTGCCGCCCTCTACAAGAGGAGCACCAACTTTGATGTCTTCGCCGTTAGCAACAAGAAGAACTTTATCAAATTCTACAGTTGCACCAGTTTCAACGTCTAATTTCTCTAAACGAAGAGTTTGACCTTCGCTTACACGGTGTTGTTTACCACCAGATTGGAAAACAGCGTACATATTTTACTCCGCTTTTTCCGCACAGCCTTTCTTGAGGGTGTGCGCTAAACTAATCATCAATAGGGCGCAGATTCTACAGAATAGATGCTCCTATGACAAGCCATATTTTGAAAAAATTGGCGAAAAGCTAATCGCCAAAGAAAAGTGCGGCAATCATGCCCTTTAGTAATGTATTAATCAACGTTTTTTAGTGTATTATTCGACAATTATATAAATCGAATAAGCCTTGCAGGGTCTAACTTCAGCCGGATATACGATGGATTTTAAAACTATCCAAGCGCTTACTGCCGATGACATGGCAAAAGTGAATGAAACAATTCAAGCCCAACTTAATTCTGATGTCTCTTTAATCAACCAGCTCGGTTTTTATATCGTGAGTGGTGGAGGCAAACGTCTAAGACCGCTTTTAGCGATACTGTCAGCCCGCGCACTTGGTTACCAAGGCAATGGTCATACAATGGCAGCTGCGTTTATTGAGTTCATCCATACAGCGACTTTGCTGCATGATGACGTGGTAGATGAATCAGACATGCGCCGTGGTAAAGCCACTGCGAATGCAGCATTTGGCAATGCGGCTAGCGTATTAGTTGGGGACTTTATCTATACACGCTCATTTCAGATGATGACAGAACTAGGATCCATGAAGATCCTTAAACTAATGAGCAATGCCGTAAACGTGATCGCCGAAGGTGAAGTACAGCAGTTGATGAACTGTAACGACCCTGACACGACAGAAGAAAGCTACATGCAAGTCATCTACTCTAAGACTGCGCGCTTATTTGAATCCGCAACTCAAATCGGTGCAATCTTAAATGATGCTCCTGAGCATGTTGAAATCGCAATGCAAAATTACGGTAAGTATCTAGGCACTGCGTTTCAGCTCATTGATGACGTCATGGATTACACTTCTGATGGCGAAGACATGGGTAAAAATGTGGGTGATGACTTGGCCGAAGGCAAGCCAACTTTACCTCTACTCCATGCTATGCGTAATACCACACCAGAAAACGCCATCATGATTCGTGAAGCGATTGAGAAAGCGAATGGAATGGAGCGCTTAGAAGAAATTCTTGCGGTCATGAAAGAAGCAGGCTCTCTGGAATACACAACGCAAAAAGCTCTAGAAGAAGCAGACAAAGCAATCGCAGAACTATCAGTGTTGCCAGAGTCTGAATACAAACAAGCGCTTGTTACTCTGGCTCATGTCGCAGTACAACGCACGAAGTAATCAATAGCTACCCGTAACGCAAGGCTTATAGCGAAAAGGAAGAGCACGCTCTTCCTTTTTTACGTTTGATACCTAATGACGACGCCCGGGGCGCTAGTAATATCTGTCACTACCGCCATGCAGTTGTGGATCATCTTCTATTTCATCAAAGCTAACGGCGAGTTGCTGTTCAGTCCCTTGTTTGGACAACAATACCGTCTCTGCTTCATGGTCGACCACTAATATCGTACCGACGCCTTGTTGGCACTCAACAACCATGCCTTTACGGATTCGACTCGCTTCCATCATCTTCTCCTTCACTACGTGGTTTTGTTCGACCATTTTTACGAAGTTGAGAAATCAAGGATCAAAAAAGCCGATCAAAATGATCGGCTTTCTTCTTATATAGGCTTTCTAGGTTACTTTGCGAATTCAACACCAATGTTGATGTCGCCATTTAGTGTTTCTAGCATACCGTCTAATGCAGACTTTTCGTAATCGCTGAGTTTGCCGTAGCTTAGTACTTCTTCAACGCCTTCTTTACCCAGTTTTACAGGTTGCGCGAAGTAAGTCGCGTGTTCGCCGTCGCCTTCAACGTAAGCGCACTCAACTACGCCTTCTTCACCTTGAAGAGCACGAACCAGAGACAGACCAAAGCGACATGCAGCTTGGCCCATTGATAATGTTGCACTACCACCACCCGCTTTCGCTTCTACAACTTCAGTACCTGCATTTTGAATACGTTTCGTTAATGCTTCTACTTCTTCAGCTGTAAACTCAACACCTTCTACTTGAGACAGTAGAGGTAAGATCGTTACGCCAGAGTGACCACCAATTACTGGCACGCGAACGTCACCTGGATCTTTGTCTTTTAGCTCAGCAACAAACGTTTCTGAACGGATAACATCCAACGTTGTTACACCAAATAGACGACGCTTATCATAAACACCCGCTTTTTTAAGAACTTCAGCAGCAATTGGCACTGTTGTATTTACAGGGTTTGTGATGATACCAACACAAGCTTTCGGACAAACAACCGCAATCTTCTCCGCTAGCGATTTAACGATACCAGCGTTTACATTAAATAGATCCGCACGATCCATACCTGGCTTACGCGCAACACCAGCAGAAATTAGCACAACATCCGCGCCTTCTAGTGCTGGAGTAGGATCTTCACCAGCGTAACCTTTGATAGAAACTGGCGTAGGGATGTGGCTAAGATCAGCGGCCACACCAGGAGTTACTGGAGCAATATCATATAGGGCTAAATCAGAACCAGCAGGAAGACGGTTCTTAAGTAGAAGGGCCAGGGCTTGACCGATGCCACCAGCGGCACCAATAACGGCTACTTTCATGTAGTTCTCCTTGAGAGTATTTCTCTTATAAACGTATTCGTAGGGTAGTTTGTAACCAACTTAAATAAAGCTATCGGAATCACAACTTGATTACAATCAATTAACGCTAGCTTTGCGACCTCGCGCAACTCGCTGTTACCGTGCTACAAATGGGGCTTGGATTATTCTTTTATTCTGTTGAAATGACAAGGAATTCAAGAAAACAGATACAGCCCTACTTCAGCGCGCTAAAGAATTCTATGTGGTATATAGTTTACAGTGACGCATCTAACATAATCCTGGGACTCTTTGGCACCGCCTGAATATATATGCGAGAATATGCAAAATTGCTTACCCGTAATAAGAGATTTGTAATGACTATGCGCAATTCAGAAAAACAAGACAACTTAGTTCGCGCCTTTAAAGCCCTGTTAAAAGAAGAAAGCTTTGGCTCACAGGGCGAGATTGTTGACGCACTCAAACAGCAAGGGTTTGAGAGTATCAACCAATCTAAAGTCTCACGTATGCTGACTAAATTTGGCGCCGTCCGTACGCGCAATGCAAAAATGGAAATGGTTTACTGTCTTCCTGCTGAGCTAGGTGTCCCAACAGTCAGCAGCTCTCTGCGTGAACTGGTACTAGACATCGATCGTAACGCAGCGTTAGTAGTAATTCACACCGGCCCAGGTGCAGCGCAGTTGATTGCTCGCTTGCTTGATTCACTCGGTAAATCCGAAGGTATTCTTGGTGTTGTCGCGGGTGACGATACCATTTTCATTACGCCAACCATGGCAATTACGACTGAGCAACTCTTCAAATCAGTGTGCGAGCTGTTCGAATATACTGGTTAAGTTCTATAAAGCTTCAATCAGCTAACTCATTGTGGGTTATAAAAGAAGTCTCATTTTGTAGCCCATAATTTATGTAAATTTTTTGCTTACTCCGCTCATTCTTTAACCATCCGTTTTGTGATTAACATCACGCAATTGATCTTTTTCATTTCAGTCACTAAACGTTAATTAAGTAATTGTTATAAAAAGAATTAAATCACAAATTGAATCCTATCCCCTGATACAAAATTCAGACTTATCAACTATAACATTTAACAATTGGATAATTTTCTGCCAATTTTTTGTTATGATTCGCTCGCTTTTTCAAACGATTGGATTGAAAAAGGTGCCGTTTCCAAATAGGAAACTCCAGAAGTGATTTATGGTTATTTCCGGGTAAATAATGAATATAAGGAAGGGAAATTCATGGCATTTAACAAACTTCTCAAAGTAGGCGCTATCGCTGCAGCCGTAATGGGCGCAGGCGCAGTTAACGCTCAAGAGTTTATTACCATCGGTACTGGCTCTGTGACTGGTGTTTACTACCCAACTGGTGGTGCTATCTGTAAGTTGGTAAATAAAGGTCGTAAAGACCACAACATCCGTTGTTCAGTAGAATCGACTGGTGGCTCAATTTACAACGTTAACACTATCCGTGCAGGCGAATTAGATTTTGGTATCGTGCAATCGGATTGGCAGTACCACGGCTACAACGGTACGAGCAAGTTTGAAGAACAAGGCCCGTACAAGAAGCTACGCGCAATGTTCTCTCTTCATACAGAACCTTTCAACATCATTGCGCGTGCAGATTCAGGTATTGAAAACGTTGAAGACCTGAAAGGTAAGCGCGTAAACATCGGTAATCCAGGCTCTGGTGACCGTGCAACGATGGGCGTTGTCATGGAAGCGATGGGTTGGACAAACGACAGCTTCAAATTGGCGTCTGAGCTAAAAGGCTCTGAACGCTCTCAGGCACTTTGTGATAACAAAATTGACGCCTTCATTTACATGGTCGGCCACCCGAACGGTTCAATCAAAGAAGCAACCACATCATGTGATGCGAAGCTAGTTTCAGCAACAGGCCCTAAAATCGATAAAATTGTTGCCGACAACCCATACTACGCCTTTAGCTCAGTACCGGCTGGTATGTACCGCGGTACAGACAAAGACGTAAACAGCTTTGGTGTTGCAGCAACAATGGTAACGACCTCTGATGTTTCAGACGATGTCGCTTACAACGTGGCAAAAGCTGTGTTTGAAAACTTTGATACCTTCAAGCGTCTACACCCTGCATTCGCAAACTTGAAGAAAGAAGACATGGTGAAAGCTGGTCTTTCTATTCCTCTTCACCCAGGTGCAGAAAAATACTACAAAGAAATGGGTCTAATTAAGTAATTTCCTCAGACTCTACATACAGGCAGGAAAGAATATTTTCTGCCTGTTTGAGCATACAGGTTGTAGCACGTTCTAACTGTATGCTTCATTCGCCAGTTTTCTTCTGAAAACTGCGAGCTCATACCCAAGAAAACTTAAACGCCGCCTAACAGAGTATCCAACAATCAACACTTTGAGTTCAGGCAGCAAAATACTCGAAAGCAAACTTCGCTCCATTCACTACACTGATAGAGGCGAAGTGTGGTTCTCGATAAAAATCAGACAGGACCATCAATAATAAGGAAAAAGTACATGGCGACGAATCAAGCTCCGTCACAAGATGTGCAAGAAATGGTGGCTCAGGCAGACACAGGTGCACGTAGCCCTTCGGGAATGCAAGGACGAATCCTTTGGTTTGTTCCTCTGTGTTGGTCACTATTTCAATTATGGTACGCATCCCCGTTACCATTTATTTTCAATTTTGGCGTACTGAACGACACGGAAGCGCGATCTATCCACCTTACTTTCGCGATCTTTTTGGCTTTCACTGCTTATCCAGCGATGAAGAACTCTCCTCGCGATCATATCCCTCTTGTTGATTGGATACTCGCGTTGGCTGGCAGCTTTTCAGCAGCCTATATATACCTTTTTTATACCGAGCTAGCGGGACGCTCAGGCGCACCGACAACGGTTGATATCGTTGTTGCTGTTATCGGTATGATCCTCCTTTTAGAAGCAACACGCCGAGCTCTTGGTCCACCATTAATGGTCGTGGCTGCTGTTTTCCTTACTTACACCTTTGCAGGCCCTTACATGCCTGACGTTATCGCACACAAAGGGGCAAGCTTGAACAAGGCCATGTCTCACTTGTGGCTAACAACAGAAGGCGTATTTGGGGTTGCGCTAGGTGTTTCTACCTCTTTTGTCTTCTTGTTTGTATTGTTTGGAGCAATGCTGGAACGCGCTGGTGCTGGTGCTTACTTCATTAAAGTTGCCTTCTCGTTACTTGGCCATATGAAAGGTGGTCCAGCTAAAGCGGCCGTTGTTGCATCAGGTTTATCTGGTCTGGTTTCTGGTTCTTCAATCGCAAACGTAGTAACAACTGGCACCTTTACGATTCCACTGATGAAGCGTGTTGGCTTTCCCGGCACAAAAGCGGGTGCGGTAGAGGTAGCGGCTTCAACCAATGGTCAGTTAACACCGCCAATCATGGGTGCAGCAGCATTTTTGATGGTGGAATACGTCGGTATCTCCTACGTTGAGGTGATTAAAGCCGCCCTACTTCCAGCGCTAATCTCTTATATTGCTTTAATTTACATTGTTCACCTTGAAGCATGTAAAGCAGGCATGACAGGCCTTCCTCGTCGCCACAACCCAACACTAGTACAAAGTCTGCTGTCCTTTACTGGCACAATCTTAGGATTGTGTGTGATCAGCGCATTGGTTTACTACGGAGTGGGTTGGACAAAGGACGTCTTTGGTGATGCCGCGACACCAATTGTTACCGTCGCACTATTAATCGCGTACATTGGGTTGGTGAAAGTCTCAGCAAATCACGTGCAAGATGGCGCAATTGAGATTGATGCAGAATTAACAGAAGTACCTGATCCTGGCCCAACCGTTAAGTCAGGCTTGCACTACCTACTCCCTATCGTCGTATTGGTTTGGTGTTTGACTGTCGAACGTTTCTCACCTGGCCTTTCGGCATTCTGGGCAACGGTGTTCATGATTTTCATTTTGCTGACTCAACGTCCGTTGATTGCACTGCTGTCAAAGCAAGGTGACATGCTTCAGCAAACCAAAGATGGCTTTGTCGATCTTGCCGAGAGCTTAGTTTCTGGTGCGCGCAATATGATCGGTATCGGCGTTGCAACCGCGGCAGCGGGCACCGTTGTTGGTGTTGTTACACTAACGGGTATCGGCCTAGTGATGACCGACTTCGTCGAGTTTATCTCTGGTGGCAGCATCATTCTTATGCTGCTGTTTACCGCCATCATTAGCTTGGTTCTGGGGATGGGTCTGCCAACAACGGCGAACTACATCGTGGTCTCTACGCTAATGGCGCCGGTTATTGTTACGCTCGGCGCGGCGCATGGCTTGATTATTCCGTTGATAGCGGTGCACTTGTTCGTTTTCTACTTTGGTATTTTGGCCGACGATACCCCACCAGTAGGTCTTGCGGCTTTTGCAGCAGCAGCAATTGCGAAATCAGATCCAATTCGTACCGGTATCCAAGGTTTTACTTACGATATTCGAACCGCTATTTTGCCGTTCATGTTTGTGTTCAATACCCAACTATTGTTAATGGGGATCGACTCTTGGTGGCATTTGGCACTCACGGTCATCTCATCGATCATTGCAATGCTGATATTCTCTGCGGCAACTCAAGGGTGGTGGTTCACGCGTAACAAGTGGTGGGAAACAGTCCTATTATTAGTACTGACATTTTCGTTTTTCCGTCCAGGTTTTTGGTGGGACATGCTGTACCCAGCGAAAGTTCTTTCTCCTGGCGTTGAGGTAGCTCAAATCACGGAAACACTAAATGTAGGAGAATCATTGGAGTTACGTGTTGCCGGTGAAAACCTTGAGGGCGACTACATTGAGAAAACGGTTCGTCTTCCATTCGAAGACAGTGCGACAACAGCAGACGCACGTATTTCATCTATGGGTCTAATGCTGACCGAAAGTGACAACAAAATGATTGTCGATATGGTTGAATTTGGTAGTCCAGCAGAGTCCGCAGGTATCGACTTTGATTGGGAAATCAAGTGGGTTATCCAGGATGCAGACCGTCCGATGAAAGAGTGGGTGTTTGTACCATGCTTAATGATTTTGCTGGTGCTTGCAATGAACCAAAAACGTCGTGCTCGTAAGGAACAATTGAGCGCATAACCGATTTGGCCCCGAGGATAAAGGGGCCTTAATGAGAGACATTGAATGTACAAACAAATTCTTGTTCCGGTTGATCTAAATGACCAAGGCTTTTCAGACCGAGCGGTTGAACTAGCGGTTTGGCAGGCAAAGCAAGCAAATGCTCAAATCCATCTTCTGACGGTACTACCTGGTATTCACATGTCGATGGTTGCCACATACTTTCCGAAAGATGCTGCGGCCAAAATGAAGCAAGACGTGAAGCAGCAACTAAAAACTTTCGCTAATGAGCATATTGCTGAAGATGTGGTTTACCAAGTGCATGTTGCTGAAGGCAAGGCCTACGCGACCATTCTTGATTATGCAGAACGTTTAGGCGCTGATCTCATCATTATGCCAAGTCACAAGCGCTCTAAAATCAATAAAGTAATGCTTGGCTCTGTCGCGAGTAAGGTTGTGGAATATTCTCCAATCAATGTGATGGTCGTAAAACCGCAAGGCTAAGTAAATACAGAAACGAAAAAGGACGCTAACATTAGCGTCCTTTTTATATTAAACAAGTAAGGGTTATGCCATCACTGGGTAATCGGTATAACCTTCTGCTCCACCCAAATAAAAGTGTTCTGGTTTCGCCTCATTAAGAGGTGCATTTTTCTTAAATCGCTCAACTAAATCTGGGTTTGCGATAAAGGGAACGCCAAATGCGACCACATCAACTTTGTTTTCTGCAATTGCTGTTGCCGCTTCTTGTGCACTGTAGCCCACGTTCGCCATTAAGTGACCTTTATAGTTTTCGCGTGCTGGCTTGAGAACATCTGCTTTTTGTACGCCTTTCAGATCCGCACGCATCACGTGCCAATAAGCAAGATCGAAAGAATTAAGTTGCTCTGCTAAGTAACGCACCAAGCCAACTGGATCACTGTCTTTCATGTCATTAAATCCATTTAGCGGAGATGTACGCAGACCGACTCTTCCAGGTCCCCACACCTCAACGACTTCTTTCACTATCTCAAGTAAAAATCGAGCACGATTTTCAACCGAGCCACCGTATTCATCGGTACGTAAATTTGAACCGTCACGAAGGAAGTTATCAATAAGATAACCATTGGCGCCATGTATCTCGACCCCATCAAAGCCGGCTTTCTTGGCGTTTTCTGCACCTTGTTTAAACGCCGCAACAATGGAAGCTATCTCATCCACTTCGAGTGCTCGTGGTACCGTATATGCTTGCTTACCCGAAGGGGTATGGACTAATTCATCACGAATGGCCAATGCGCTCGCCGCTACAGGTGTTTTTCCTTCATTCAGATCAGGATGACAAGCTCGTCCCGCATGCCAAATTTGCAGTACAATCTTACCGCCTCTCTCATGAACCGCATCCGTTACCTTTTTCCAAGCTGCGATTTGCTCTTCGCTGTAAATGCCCGGCTCTGCCATGAAAGCAGACGTACCTTCCATCACCATGGTGCATTCAGCAATGATAAGTCCGGCACTCGCACGTTGAGCGTAGTATTCAACCATAAGGTCATTAGGAATATGGTCCGCACCAGCACGAGCTCGCGTTAAAGGCGCCATAATGGCACGGTTATCTAATGCTAATTGACCGAGTTCGATAGGAGAAAATAAGTCTACAGAGTTGGACATGTTGTTTACCTCAAATGACAATAACTTGATGGCTAAGGATGAGGTGCCAGACTATAATCAGATTAATATTGAAACAATATGGATAATTGAAAGTGATTGTTCGCAATTTAGAAACAATTGACTTTAGAACGCTTTCTATCTTTGTCACAAGCTGTCGACTACTGAGCTTAACCAAGTGCGCACTGGAGTTAAACCTACCAAAATCTACTGTTAGCAAAGCCATAACCAAACTCGAACAACACTTTGAAGCCAAACTGCTAGAGCGCACAACCCGAAAGTTAGTGATCACCGAAGCTGGCCAAATGGTTTTAGAGCGTGCTGCAAGCTTAGTTGAGGAATTCCACTCAATTGGCCATGACGTTCAGGAGATGGAACAACAGATCCAAGGCCGGCTGCGTATTTCCGCGCCACCAGCGTTGGATGCGTATATGGCGGAGCACATCTTTTTGCCATTTTTAAAACAATGGCCAAAAGTACAAATTGCGTTAGAAGCATCGAACGATTTTGTTGATCTGTTTTCACACGGCTTTGATATGGCAATTAGAGTCGGTCAGATAGTTGATGATCGATTAATCGCGAAAAAATTAGGCTATACCACTCGAGTCCTGGCTGCTAGCCCTGAGTATTTAGCTGAGTTCGGCGTACCTGAAACACCAGAAGACCTGACAAAACATAACTGTTTGAGGTATCAATATGTTTCAGAAATAGGACCTTGGACGCTGATCTCACACGATAATACCGTCAATGTTTCAATAACCAGTAACTTCTCAAGTACAACTGTAGAAGCAATATTGAAAGGCGCACTTAAAGGACTAGGCATCGCGAACTTACCTGTGCAGAACATGACGCAAGAGCTAGAAAGTGGCACCTTAGTCAGAGTGTTACCGCAATGGCACACGGTACCAATGCCTATTTATTTAGTGTATCGTCCTGGAGCAAACCGCCCACGGCGTGTACAAGCAATGATTGACCATATCATGAGCTTAAGATCTCAATTTGAATTTGGCCCTCGGCATGGTTTGTGTTGCGGAGAAGCATAACCTAGCAACTATCAGGCACTAGCATGCTGCTCGGATAAATGCCGCAAGCTTCTCACTAGCATGCTGTTCACTCAATGCAGACATATCACCCGCGGCTTCCACTTTACCATCTGCCACAAACACAAAGTGGCTGGCAATCGCTTTGGCATCGCTTAAATGGTGCGTGACCATCAATACAGTTATTCCCCGCTCTGCTGCGAGTTTTTTTACCAAGCTCAGCATCTCTTCACGCAACACCGGATCAAGCGCCGAGAACGGCTCATCCAATAGCCACATGGGATGAGGCTGAACAAAACAACGCGCTAAGGCAACACGTTGACGCTGGCCACCAGAAAGATGCTCTGGCAAACGGTCGAGGTACTCTGCAACACCAACTTGCTGCGCGGCTTGTTCAATCTGACGATTTTGGTCCACCGTAAGCTTTAGCCCTGGGTGTAAGCCCAAACCGATGTTGTCACGCACCGATAAGTGAGCAAACAAATTGTGCTCTTGGAACAACATAGAGAACGGACGCAGATAAGGCTCTTTACGCACAATGGACTCACCATCAACACAAATATCACCACGGTCAGGATGGATGAATCCTGCCACCAACGCCAGCAAGGTTGACTTCCCTGCCCCACTTGGTCCCATCAGCGACACAATCTGTCCTTGCTCAATCGTTAAGTCAAAACGAAACAGTTCACGTTGGTAGGTGTACTGCACATCATCCAACACTAACATTACGCTCTCTCCTTCGTTTTCAATACTTTCTCAATCAAGGCAAAACAGCCCACACTCAACAACAATAGGGTCACCGATACCACCGCAGCTGCGTCCATCTGATAACTGCCAAGCAACTGGAACAAATACAGAGGTAAGGTACGAAACTCTTGTCCACCAAACAGTGCTATGGCACTTAAATCCCCTATTGCAAACATAAAGCTGATCGCAAACGCATGTGCAAACGGCTTGCGTAGCGCCTGCCACTCCACCACTTTAAACCGTTGCCAGCCACGCATGCCTAAGCTGGCACATACATACTGATACTGTTGTTCAATGTGCAGCATTGGCTGCGCTAGCGTTTTGATCACGTAAGGCAAAGCCATCAAACCGTTCACCAAAATCACGACAAAAAATGCCAAGCTAAAAACATCGGTAAATGCGCGCAGTAGTAAGAATAAACCGGTGCTAATCACCAGACCTGGAGTCACCAAAATAACGGTGCCGATTAACTCAATCTGATCGGCTCGCGTGTTTTTGTACTGCAACCGCCAACGGCGACTGGTCAATAGTATGGACACCCCTGCAGCGACCGCAAGCGCGCTAGCGACACAGGCGACTTTGAGGGAGTTCAATAGCGCAGACCAAAAACGCTCATCGGTTAATACTGTCCAAACTTGTTGGTTGATGCCACTCAGTAACACCATCAATAACGGCGGTATTACCAGTAAAAAGGCACCTATGATCCAAAAGCTATCCCAAGCTTTTGACCACCCATGATCCTTCGTTAAATATTGCTGTACCGATGTGCTTCCAGCACTGATAGAAACAGGCCTTGTTAACTTCTGCACTCCAATAGCAAGCAGTCCACATAACAGCATCTGCCACAGCGCCAATAACGCCCCAGCTTGTAAATCAAAATCAAACTTAATCGCTTGGTAAATGGCCAATTCAATGGTGGTGGATTTTGGCCCGCCCCCCAACGCCATTACAGTGGCAAAACTGGTAAAGCACAACATAAACACCAACCCACAAACGTGGGGAAGCTGCTGCCTTAAACGCGGCCATTCTACCCAACGAAACTTATCCCAATGGCTCATCCCAAGATGCGCGCAAAGCTTATGCTGCTCGGCAGGAATAGACTCCAAGGCTTGCAGAAGCAATCGTGCCGCGTAAGGTAAATTAAAGAACACATGGGCGAGTAAAATGCCGTTCAAACCGTAAATAGAGAATGGCAGTTTAGTGTCGAAACTTTGCAACCACTGCGCCAACAAACCACTGTTGCCATAAATCGCTAACAGCCCAAAAACACCAACCAAAACCGGCAAAACCAGTGTCGATGCAAACAGCTTAAGCAGTAATGATTTACCAATAAATTGGCGACGCGAAAGTGCGTGCGCTACTGGAATGGCAAAGCCAACACTGAGCAATGTGGAAAGAAACGCTTGGTAGAAACTGAACTTGGTGACATGTTGATAGTACGGGTCGCCCCATACCACAGACACATCAAGTGAAGGGGCTTGAACAATCAAAGCACCTAGGGCAGAAATAACAAAGGTCGCGATGATCATCGCGACCCCTAAACCTATTTTTGGAACAGAATTCAAAGGTAAAACCTATCTCATTCAGATGAGGATGGAAACGTCAGCTAAAACGTCAATGCGCTTTGCCATTCGCGAATCCAAGACTTACGCATTTTTGCCACTTCATCAGCACTAAAGCTCAACGACTTGCTTGGAACACTCAAAGTTTCAAAACCTTTAGGTAACTCAACGTCAGTGACTGGGTACATCCAGTTACCCGTTGGCATCGCCGATTGGAACTCATCACTTAAAATGAAACTCATAAATTGATCAGCAAGTTCTGAATTTTTTGCCCCTTTCACTTTGGCGGCTACTTCAACTTGCATGTAGTGGCCTTCAGCAAAATTCGCCGTAGCAAACTTCGAATCGTTTTCCGCAATTAAGTGGTACGCAGGTGAAGTGGTGTAAGAAAGCACTAAATCGGACTCACCATTGAGGAACATAGAATACGCCTCAGACCAACCTTTCGTGACCGTTACGGTTTTGCTCGCTAGCTTCTGCCACGCTTGCGTCACATCGTCGCCATAAATAGATTTCATCCATAGCATTAAGCCTTGGCCCGGCGTTGAAGTCCGCGGATCTTGGTAAATCACTTTCAGATCGTCGCGCGTTTCCACCAGCTCTTTCATGCTTTTCGGCGGATTAGCCAGTTTCTCTTTGTTGTACACAAACGCGAAGTAGCCGTAATCGTACGGTACAAACGTCGTGTCACTCCAACCGTTTGGTAACACTGTGTTAGCCGTATCCACATTGTGCTCGGCAAGCAGACCGGTTTTCTTCGCTTCTGCCATCAGATTGTTATCCAAACCTAACACGATGTCGGCTTTGCTATTACCGCCTTCAAGACGAAGACGATTCAGGATCGACACACCATCGTCTAATGCCACGAAGTTAACGTCACAGCCACATTTTGCTTCAAAAGCTTGCTCGATTTTAGGACCCGGCCCCCAATCTGCGGCAAAAGAGTCGTAGGTATAGATGGTTAATGTGTTTTCAGCGGCAAACGCTGAAGTAGAGGTGATTGCAGCTAAGGCAATCAGATTTAGAGTGGTTTTCACTGCTCGCTCTCCATGAGTATTTCAGAGAAATAAGTTGAGCGGCACAGGGTTTGAGGCGGCTATTAAGGATTTCCAATATCCAGACTCAATTCCTACGCCAGCATTATCTGGTTCAGGTAATACGGGTCCCTAGTTAAACACTTAGGTCTCAGCGCCCCAATGCATTGATTGACTCAATGCTAAATGGGTTTGCTCCCCGATGAGTTGGATGGATTGTAAAGGTATTTGAGTGGTTACACAATCAGCTCACGAGCGCTGGTCATAACCCCAACGAGGCACCAAACCTTGCTCAATACCTAAGTGGTCAAGAATTCTTGCCACCATAAAATCCACTAAGTCTTCAATGCTCTTTGGCTGATGGTAGAAGCCCGGAGCTGCTGGCATGATGGTGACGCCCATTTGCGACAGTTTGTGCATGTTCTCCAGATGTAGCGTTGAAAATGGTGTTTCGCGAACCACGAGCAACAGCTGCCCGCGCTCTTTCATTACTACATCAGCGGCCCGTTCGATCAAGTTGTCCGACATACCGTGTGCTATGGCTGCAACGCTTCCTGCTGAGCATGGGCAAACCACCATTTGCTTAGGTGCAGCAGAACCAGACGCAACCGGCGAGAACCAATCGTCTTTACCGCAAACGGTGATGTTATTTGGATTGCAGTTCAGGTGCTCTACCAACGCTTGCTTTGCGGCTTCTGGCCCACTTGGCAGCTTAAGGTTGTGTTCGGTTGCCATCACGACACGAGCCGCCGAAGAAATCAGAACGTAGACATGATAATCCGCCGCAACCAAGCATTCTAAAAGACGAAGGCCGTAGGGAGCACCAGAAGCCCCCGTTAATGCCAACGTGATGGCTTTTTTGTGAGAGGGTTGTGTTTTGTTTTGCATATCAATCAGGCTTTTTGTTTTAACTGCTCAAGAAGTTTTCCGTGAATACCACCAAAGCCACCGTTGCTCATGACTAGAATTTGGTCACCTGGTCGCGCACGTTCGACGATCTTGGCTACAAAGTTATCTATATCCGCATCGACAAACGCTGGCTGTTTGCATTGGTCGGCAATGTCTTGCACAGACCACTCGATATTATCTGGCTGGAACAAGAAGACTTCATCTGCACTGTGTAGTGACTCTGCAAGTGTGTTTTTGTGTACACCACGCTTCATGGTGGCAGACCGCGGCTCTAACACAGCAAGGATGCGTTTTTCACCTACCTTGTTACGCAAACCACCGACAGTAAGTTCAATTGCCGTTGGGTGATGCGCAAAATCATCGTAAACCGTCACACCTTGTTCTTCACCTTTCAGCTCTAAACGGCGCTTGGTATTGATGAAACGCCCTAATGCCTGGCAAGCAAGATCCGGAGTGACTCCAACATGTCGTGCAGCAGCGATTGCCATCAGCGCATTATCCACATTGTGGTCACCCACCAAATTCCATTCGACGGTACCAACCTTCTCGCCTTGCAACGCAACGTCAAATTTTGAGCCATCAAGCACTAATTTGTGCGCTTGCCAGTCACCATTCTCACCAGAGAACTGTTTTTCAGTCCAGCAGCCACGCTCTAATACATCCGCTAACGCTTGATCTTTCCTCGGCGCTAAGATCAATCCATTGCCCGGTACAGTTCGCACTAAATGATGGAATTGGCGCTTGATCGCTTCTAGATCATCGAAGATATCAGCATGATCGAACTCAAGGTTATTCATGATTAAAGTGCGAGGATGGTAATGCACAAACTTAGAACGCTTATCGAAAAAAGCACTGTCATATTCGTCGGCTTCAACGACAAAAAACATGCTTTCACCCAAACGAGCAGACACTCCGAAGTTACCGAGTACCCCACCGACTAAGAAACCCGGTTGATAACCACAATCTTCAAGTATCCAGGCAAGCATGCTCGACGTGGTCGTTTTCCCATGTGTACCAGATACCGCCAATACCCAACGATCATGCAGCAAAAACTCGTTGAGCCACTGCGGGCCAGAGGTGTAACGCATGTTAGTGTTGAGCACATGCTCGACACAAGGGTTGCCACGGCTCATCGCATTACCAATCACCACAAGATCTGGTTGAGGGTCGAGTTGAGACGGGTCAAAGCCTTCAATAATTTCAATACCTTGAGACTCAAGCAGTGTGCTCATTGGCGGATAAACGTTGGCATCAGAACCAGTGACTTTATGTCCTAATTGGCGCGCTAGAATCGCTGCGCCGCCCATAAATGTGCCACAGATACCCAAGATATGAATGTGCATAAACTAAACCTTGTAATGCGTTTTTTAATGCTTTCATTATCGCGATTACCGCCTGAAAAGCGAGTGACTTTAGCCTTCTTCTTGCAGTCCCTTTCACAAATATGACAAGGTTGAACACAGACTGTACAACCTCTTGCTTACTGATGAATCCCTCAAACAAGTCTACAAATAAATTGAGATCTCAAACAGTTACTTCATTACCATTAAAAAGATCTGCGACTTAAACTTACATCCAGCGCAATCGTTTAACATCCATAAAGAGATGCTCACTTGCGCACTACCCCCAATGAAATGAAAATGTAAGGATTAACCATGTCAGGACTGCGCACCCTAGGCGAGTTCATTGTCGAAAAACAAGCGGATTTCCCCCACGCTAGCGGTGATCTATCATCCCTTTTAGCCTCCATTCGTTTAGCTGCAAAAATCGTTAACCGCGAAATCAACGCAGCGGGTCTCGGTGATATCACTGGTGCTGTAGGCACGGAAAATGTCCAAGGTGAAGATCAGCAAAAGCTCGATGTTTACGCGAACGATAAGTTCAAAGCCGCGCTTGAAGCTCGTGATCAAGTGTGTGGCGTTGCCAGTGAAGAAGAAGACGAAGCAGTTGCGTTCAATAAAGAACTCAACCAAAACGCCAAATATGTAGTACTGATGGACCCACTTGATGGTTCTTCTAACATCGATGTGAACGTCTCTGTTGGTACTATCTTCTCGATTTACCGTCGTGTTTCTCCAATCGGTACTCCACCAACTGAAGAAGACTTCCTACAACCTGGTCACAAACAAGTGGCTGCGGGCTACGTAATTTACGGCTCCTCCACCATGTTGGTATACACAACTGGTAACGGCGTAAACGGCTTTACTTACGACCCATCTATCGGCAGCTTCTGTCTTTCTCATGAAAACATGATGATTCCTGATGATGGTAAGATCTACTCCATCAACGAAGGTAATTACATTCGTTTCCCTCAAGGGGTGAAGAAGTACATCAAGTACTGCCAAGAAAACGTGCCAGAAGACGGTCGCCCATACACTTCTCGCTACATTGGCTCGCTGGTTGCTGATTTCCACCGCAACCTACTGAAAGGTGGTATCTACCTTTACCCAAGCACACAAAGCCACCCACAAGGCAAGCTACGCCTGCTTTACGAATGTAACCCTATGGCATTCCTCATTGAGCAAGCTGGCGGCATTGCATCGGACGGCGTGAATCGCATTATGGACATCAAGCCTACTGAGTTGCACCAGCGTGTACCTTTCTTTGTGGGTTCGAAGAACATGGTTCGCAAAGTTGAAGAGTTCCTTGAACTGCACCGCGACGAAGAATAATTTCAGACCTTTGTCCAACGCGGCAGGTGTTTACCTGCCGCGTTTTTGTCGCTAAAGTGAAACGCGAATTTATCATCAGATGAAGCCGCTTTTGTGTGACTCATCGTTAATGAAAAGGAATATTCTAATGAGCTTAAACCATGTACCAGCAGGCAAGTCGCTGCCTGAAGATATCTATGTCGTGATCGAAATTCCTGCAAATGCAGATCCAATCAAGTACGAAGTAGATAAAGACTCTGGTGCTGTATTTGTCGACCGTTTCATGTCTGCACCAATGTTCTACCCATGCAACTATGGCTACGTGAACAATACCCTGTCTCTTGATGGCGACCCAGTCGACGTATTGGTACCAACACCATACCCACTCATGCCAGGTTCAGTCATTCGCTGCCGTCCTGTTGGCGTTTTGAAGATGACAGATGAATCGGGTGAAGATGCAAAAGTGTTTGCGGTTCCCCACTCAAAAATCTCGAAAGAGTACGAGCACATCCAAGATGTGGACGATATCCCAGAACTACTGAAAGCGCAGATCACGCAATTCTTTGAGCGTTACAAAGAGCTTGAAGCAGGCAAATGGGTGAAAGTGGATGGTTGGGCAGATGTTGCTGCCGCCAAAGCTGAAATCCTAGAATCTTACGAGCGAGCTCAGAAAAAATAAGCATCACTGCTGATACAAAATTAACAAGAGCTGCTCTAGGGCAGCTCTTTTGCTTTCATCTTACCTGTGTCAACTAGATAGGTGCGCCTGCTGAAGACATTCGTCCAGCGTCGTAGTCATGTTGAAAGAAGGGGTCAACATCATCACAAATGCCAAAATACGGCCGCCCGATAACACCGAGCATATAAGCACTTTGCTCGCAATACTCTTGCTTGCCTTGCTGGTAACCCGCTTGATAAGCCATTATCAGTTCTGCCGTCGCATGGTTAACATCATCCAGCTTCGCAATTCGCTCCTCAGATAACTCCCGTAATCCATCTAAAGCTGACTGCTTACCAAACACTTGCCAATCGGTCACATTATTCGAAGTCGGTAGTGTTGTTTGTGCGCATGCAGCAAGAAGCAACGCCATTGATCCAATTACGAATGTTTTCATCGTGACTCCTTAGTGTTTAGCTCGTTGCTATTGATAATGTCAGTATAGCTCACACCTTTTGACACCAATCTCCGGAAGCGATTTCTTCGGTTAATTGCTCAGTATCTTGATATAAGTAGATCCAAGCTTGGCCAAACGGC
The DNA here is from genome assembly GCF_033344345.1 of Vibrio sp. 1978. NCBI lineage: Bacteria > Pseudomonadati > Pseudomonadota > Gammaproteobacteria > Vibrionales > Vibrionaceae > Vibrio > Vibrio sp. 1978. The sequence continues at coordinate 121,723 of NZ_JAWPOP010000008.1, read as the reverse complement.
GTGACGATGCTCTCTCGGCGATACTCCACTGGCACATCTTCTAACCTATCTAGCTCAGATAAGGTTTCACTGTCAATCAGGTACACCTCACCTTGAATCGAGCGTTGCCCATCAGACAACGCTGGATAAGGGCCTAAGTCATACATTGCAAATTGAGCATCCGTTTCATGTAAACCAAGAAACTGCGCCGAGCGCAAATACTGATGGTTGTACTCTCCCTTGCGTAACGTGCCGTAGACAAAAATCAAATGCTGCATAACCACTCCTTAGTCATGACTGTGTATGCTTAGGTTAAAGCACTTTAATCGAACTCAAACTGATAGAGTAGGTCAACGGCGCTATCTACACCAGATACCGCTTCTAAATACAAGTCTTGCATCAATCGGTAACGCACAGTGAACTCACCTAGGGAGTTAAAGATGCCGACACCATATTTCACCTGCAAACCTGGCAGAATATAACCACTCACCGTCACTTGCGAATCATCGCCCGACCCAGCAGTGTCCAGCTGTAAATCTTGTACGCCAAAGGCTTCACCGATTTCACCAACCACACGACCACTCTTCGCCAAGCTTAAACCAATTAAGGTAGTCGTCATTGCATTACCACCGGCTTCACCATCAATATCTTGACCACGAAGTAGATAAGAAAGTGCATTGGCTTGGTTCATCGCGGGCTCTGAGAAAATTTCTATACTCGGATCAGATGCTGGGCCCGACACTTGTACCCCCGCAATGACATCATCTTGGGTATTGTCTGGATTACGAATCGCTTTGATAGACAAGTAAGGTTGATCTGGTGGACCATTCATCAGGATCTTACCTTCTTTAATCAATAAGTCCTGACCAAACGAACGATAAGAACCGTCAACAACATTCACTTCACCAACGATGAAAGGACCTTTGTCTTTTTGTGTCACGTTTAGGTTCCCTTTCAACCCACCTTTTAAGCCAAAAGCGGCAAGTTGGAAGTCATCACCAATTTTAATGTTGATGTTCGTTTCCACATCAAACGGCATCGCAGCCACATCGTCCACTGGTTGCAAGTTTTTATCGAGAATAACGGTATCACTCGATACACCTACCGCACTTGGTGGAAGCTCTTCGACGACAATTCTTCCCCATGGCAAATTAATATCACCCTCAATTTTCGCAAGCTGAGGGGTCACATCTATTGTCATGTCAGGCTCAACCTTGATTTTTACCATTGGAGGCAAATCAACATTGAGCTCTTTAGCAAATACACGCGCTTTAGTGCGCCAGTTCTGTAAGTCCTGCCAGTCGGCATCACCGGTAACGTTCAACTCACCATCCGGGGTTAAAATTCCGGCATTCAAGTCCGCTTGATGACCTTTAAAGTTGATGACGACCTGCCCTGAGTTTATATCTATCGGTGTGACTTCACCCTGTAGCTTCATTTGGTCAATCAAGAACTGACCGTTCACCTTCGGATGCATAACGTCACCTGATATCGCTAGGTCAGTATTCATGTTTGCTTTAAACAAGCTGTACTCACCAATCAACGGTGCCAAGAAGTCCAAGTGGAACGTAGAGAGTGAAACCTTACCATCAATAGTGGGCTTTTCAGACGAGACATTCAGTAAAGAAACCTTACCAGACAAGTCACCGTTATCTTTCACATCAAATAGCCACTCGGCATCAAGCTTGTCTTTCGCTAATGCTGCTTTAAAGTTGAAGCTTTCCCAACCGACTTTAATTGGCTGTTCAAGCGCTTGTTCAACTTGACCTTTTGGCATATTGACACTTAAGGTTACTTCAGGCTTTTTCTCTGGTGCCCATTTAGCAAAAGCCTGTGCATTAACCGAGCCTTGCAGCTTGGTTTCTGGCGGCAGGAATTGTTTGATTTGGTCAAAATCAAAATCATTGATGGCTAACTTCGCCTGGCCACTCTTACCGACACTAATGTCTTCGGTTAGACATACGCTCGACTCCGCTTGCAACCAACAATGCGCTTGAACGTTCGCGATCTGTTTGTCGATATTGACCTTCACCGTGGTCGATTTTTGCAACGCCCACGGGCCTTGTTGCGAGCTCAGCGTCAAGCGGCGCAGCGCCCCATTCCAAATCATTTCTGGTTTCTGCTGGAATGTCCCTTCAATTTCTAAACTGGTCGACACCAGGTCAGACACTACATCGAGCGTCAGTTGATGCAGTTTTTCATCCCCAGAGACTTCAAGGTCAGCACTATCAACTTTTATGTCGTCATAGGTAATGTTGTTCGCAATTAGGCTTATGTTCGCTTTTGGTGCTGGCAGAGGCTTCACATCACCCTTTAAGGTGATCGTTTCTACGTTCGCCTGTTGCTGCCAGTTTATCTGATTTAAAGCGAGATCAAGATTGATGTCTGGTTCTTTCAAGCTACCACGTAGTGCGACTTTACCTTGCATTTTACCTGCAAGATCCGGAACACTTTTCGCAAAGTCAGGGAAGTTAACCTCAACATCCATCAGAATTTGCTTATCGATCTTACCCTTTGCACTGAGTTGGTTTGGACCATGAGAAAGCGCTAAACCCTGAGTGGTAAGTTGGATGTCGTCGCCTTTGCCGTTTTTATCAGACGCTTCAAGTTGCCCTTCAACATTCAGCGGATACCCTCGCAAAATGCCGTCAATGTCTAACTTAGGCAAACTGACTTGCCAACCGCCTTGCTCTGTTAACGACCCCGAAGTCGAAAGGTTACCGCTGATATCCCCTTCAGCTTCTTTCCATTGTAAACCTGGTTGAATGTTTTTCAGGTTCAAGTCAGCTTGCCAGTTGATTGGCGCGGCCCAATTGGCCATGACTTTCCCAGAGAGTTCGCCCCCTAAGGTTTTCACTACAAGGCTTTCGAGGTCAATTTGCTCTAGCGTACCTTTGCCGTTTAGTGCGACATCAACGGCGGGAATATCTTTGCCCGAAGCTTTGGTTTCTAATGCGACTTCGTAGCCATCAAGTGAGCCTTTTGCCACCAAGCTTGGTACAGAAACCTGGTAATCGCTTTGTCCAAATAGCGGCCATTGCGCCTGTACATTTTTAATCGCGACATCAAACGGCAACTGTGTTTTAAGCGGTTGAATATCACCTTTGATCTCCGCTTGTACAAGCTCAGAAAGCGTAGCATTTAGTGACAAATCACCAACCGAACCCGACACCGAAAGCGACAGTTTTTGTCCCTTCGCATCCGCTTGCTTCACTAACGCGTCCAATTGCGCTTTGATAGGGTAATCAGAAGAAAGCGTCACTTGTGTGCTCAACTTGCCTTCCACTTCTGGCATGTCGAGCTCTAACGTTTTGACATCAACACGTTCACCGCCTGCTCTTGCAACCAAACCAAGATGATTGACGATCACTGGCGTTTCACCCGCCAGTTTGAAATTGTGAATATCAAGACGACGCGCTTCAACCGTCAGTGGAATCCATACTTCGGGTAACACAATATCTTGCGGCGTAACGTCAGTTTCTTTCGGCTCCTCGGCAGCCGCTTCAGGTTTAGCCTCACTTGGTGCTAAAGCCACATTAATGTCTTTCAACGCGGTAGGTGCGATCACCAAACGATCACCCTGCATCGACAAAGCGGTCGAGAATGTTTGCCAATCAATTTGATTGCCCAGCACATTGACATTGATGTCATTAAAGCTGACTTTATTAACAAAAATTGGCACTGGCGTACTGATAGAACGCAGTGGTGGCGTTTCCTCTTGCTCCTCGCTTGCTGGCGGTAGCTCTGGCATCTTAAAGTCAAGCCCCTGCAGTCTTAACTCATCGACACAGACCTTAGGGTCAAAGAAACAGCGGAAGTTCACTGCCAAAGCTAAACGCTCGACTTTGGCGTCGATATTCAAAGACTCATCGACAAAACTGACGTTATGCAGTTCGAAGCGAGGAAACAATGAACCCTGCACTTTTTCAATCTGCAATTGTGGTAGTGCTTTTTCGGCTCCCCACAAGGCAAATTTGAGGCCTGGGTGGGTAAATAAAACTGTCGCGACAATAATGATGAGCAACAGCAATAGACCAATCAAACTGAGCGACAGCCATTTGGTCCACTTAAACATCATTTTGATCATAGCTCAGGCCCCAATGAGAAGTGGATACGAAACTCTCGTTCTGGTTTTGCATCCAACCCCCATGCAAAATCAAAACTAACAGGGCCCACCGGAGACGCCCAGCGGATACCAACACCAGCACCTGATTTCCAATCTGGTGTTTCATTAAACGCATCACCAATATCGTAAAACGTTGCAGCCCACCAGTTTCCATAAACACGATATTGGTATTCTAATGTACTGCTAACAATGTATTTACCCCCCGTCAGGGCGCCACTCTCATCCACAGGTGAAATAGATTCATAGCCGTAACCACGAATATTATTGTCACCACCAGCGAAGAAACGCAGCGACGGTGATAGTTTTTCAAGTTCATCGGTAATATTCGCACCACCTTCTAAGCGGAACAAACCACGATGATTCTCTCCAATACCACGAATCCAAGAAGTCGAGCCAATTAAGCGGAGCACTCTAGTTTCAGAAAGCATAGCGGTATCACCATACTCAATAGTGATGCTTTGCTTGTCTCCCCACATTGGCATATTGCCCCCTCGAACCCTAGTCCGAGAAAATGTCGCACCTGGAAGTACGAAGTTGAATTCATCATCTTGTAAACCTTGCGTAAAGCTCTCGTACAAATGACGAACATAAACGGTATTATGCCAACCACCGTCTGCTAACCAATGACGCTCCACTGCAAGGTTAGACTCGATACTCTGCGTGTCACGGTTGTCTAGGTTTTTAAGCCCATATTGAACTTGATAATAATCGTTAGCGACATCTTCTAAAGGAATTTTGTAAGAAGCAGTCACGGTTTGCTCTGGCTTAGATAGGGATAAAGCAGTGTTGAAACTGTGTCCTCGGGAGCTCACCCAAGGTTTCTTCCACTTCAACGTTCCTCGAACGCCGACATCCGTTGAGTAACCAATACCCGTCTCGATCTGATTCTTAGAAGCAGGAGATAAAGACACTTTAATTGGCAAGTCTCGGCCATCATCAAGCCTATCCAATTCAGGCTCAACAAAAACTGAGGAAAACCACTCCGTATTTGATAGCTTCTGGTTAAACTCGCCCAGCTTCGAAACGTTGTATGGGTCCCCTTCTTTAAAAGGTTGTAGTGATGCGACACGGTCTTCCCAGATGTGGTTGCCAATAAAAGAAACGTCGCCAAAATTGAAACGTATTCCACTGCTGTAGTGCAAACGGACATTAGCTTCGTTCAGATCAGGGATAACCTCTAATCGACTTAGCGTAAACTCACCATTGAAGTAACCACGCTGAAGCGCCAAGTTACGAATGCCTGACTTAAGGCTGTCGTATTGGCCTTGATTCAAAACTTGGCCAACTTTGAGCGGAGAGCGCTCAATAAGTTTTGCAAATTCTTCATCGTCCTTGGCCTCTCCAGTGATGACCACATCCATGACTTTCACTTTCACTGGCAAGCCCGGCTTGATGAGCACAATTAACTCATCATTCGCTTCAGGAATAGAGTATGAAATTTTTGCATGATAATACCCAAGCGCGTTAAGCGCTTCAGTGATACTTTGATCTAATCTCGCTTGAAAACGCAGAGAAGTGGAGTAATCCTTCTCTGGAATAGATGATAGATACGCACTGACATTCTCTTCTAAAGCGCCATCAATGCCTTTCAAAGTCAAAGAAACATCGGCATAGGCACCATGAGAAAAGGCAAACAGGCCAACAATGGTGGGGAGAGCTTTTTTTATCATGCTTTTATGGCTGAATGAGGTTAAGTAAACGTAAATAATGATAACGCCAATTAGATTCTAAGTCTGTAATATTAATAGGTTTAACGCGGTCTATGTCATCACAGCATCAGATACAGACGAAATGAAAAAGTTCGCAAATTTAAGACACGTATTGAAGGACAAATACCATGCTCAACAAACAAACATTGATCAGTATAGAAGATGCCTTGCCAGGTAGAGATCAACCAATGCAGATTGACGATCATCATTTTGTAAATAAATCTAACCTAAAGGCGCCTCTTGCGTCACACCAACAGCAGATTTTGCTCGGAATGGGCTGTTTTTGGGGCGCTGAGCGCGTATTTTGGCAACTCGACGGCGTTGTATCTACTTCGGTCGGTTACGCTGGGGGGTACACACCCAATCCCACGTATGAAGAGGTCTGTACAGGTAAAACGGGTCATACAGAAGTCGTACGAGTCGTTTTCGATGAACGCGTCATCTCATTAGAAAAGCTACTGGCTGTTTTTTGGGAAAAACACGACCCAACTCAGGGAATGCGTCAAGGTAACGACTTAGGTACTCAATATCGTTCTGCAATTTACACTTATTCGACGGGGCAACTCGAGAGCGCAGAGAAATCGAAACTCTTGTATCAGCAAGCACTGCAAGAAGAGCAACGCGCGAACATCACCACCGAAATACAACCAGCAGGTCCGTATTACTTTGCGGAAACCTACCACCAGCAATATTTGGCGAAAAACCCTGATGGTTACTGTGGCATCGGAGGAACGGGAGTTTGCTTCCCACCAAGCCTCCAAGGATAAACCTAACCAGCAACAAAAAGAGCGACCGATATGGTCGCTCTTTTCTAAATCTAAGTGGGTACCAAGCTAACTAAGCCGATAATGATGCTATCACTTGGTTGACTTCTTTAAAGATGGTGAGCCTTTTATGATCGTTGACGTCAGGTAGTAACACTTTGCCATTGTCGAACTGAAAACAGCCAACCCCAACAATAAAAAACTGACCTTTGAACAACGTTTTAACAAAACGGGCCACTTGTAATGGTCGATATACAGCAAACTCACGTAGCATAACTCACCTCAATTCCTTTGAGAAAACACGGATTGCTTATTTTTCCTCTGCAATCTTAATGCGCAATTTGCGACGGAAATCATTTTAGCAAATTCTAAATATAACGCAAGATTACACCACTCCATACGTTAAATAAATGTTATCAACGGTCCTACAAATTTCTAAGATCTGGATATATACTGGAAGCTTCCAAACCTCGTACGGAATATAACAATATGAAAACTAAGACTCTCCTACCTCTACTACTGGCCTTAACGCCAAGCTTGACCTTTGCACACAACTTGTCAGTGGGTAAAAGCGTTCCTCCTGTCAATGTTGCCGCTTACGGCGAGATTGTTTTACAAGGAGAAGGCGTTGCATACCAACCCTGGGCAACTCAACATATGCAAGGCAAAGTTCGTGTTATTCAAGCCATCGCAGGCCGTAGCAGTTCAAAAGAGATGAATGCCCCTTTAATGTCGGCAATAACAGCGGCAAATTTTCCACAAGAAAGCTACCAGACGACGACTATCATCAACCAAGATGATGCAATTTGGGGGACAGGCTCTTTCGTGAAGTCTTCAGCTCAAGACAGCAAAAAAGAGTTTCCTTGGTCATCCATGGTTCTTGATGAAAATGGCGTAGTTGCTAATACTTGGGACCTGAAAGAAGAAAGCTCGGCCATTATTGTTCAAGACAAAACGGGCAAAGTTCTGTTTGTCAAAGAGGGCGCACTTGAGCAAGATGAGATAACAAAAGTCATTGAGCTTATTAAACAGAACATCTAGCTTCATTGAATGGCTCCTTATTCTTGTTGTAAGGAGCTATATGAATTTGATTAGAAGCATGGGCAGTGATAACTCTGCTCTTTATAAGTGCGACACTTCCACAGAGAGTATTACCAATATTTTTCGGCACGCATGTGTGGAGTTAAATTTTTCTGCTAGCCAACAAAAGAGTGAACTTTTATTCATTATGGGTGTTATATTATAACAGTCGGTAAGAGGAGCTCAGATGTACCACCACCAGCAAAAAACACTAAGATATTGGTATCGCACTGCTTTATTTTTCAGTATTGCGTTGCTGATCGCTTGGAACTTTGCGGTTGTACTTCATCAAGTCGATCTGACGCCCGACCATCATACCCATCATCATTGCCAATTATTTTCTGGTGTTCAGCACGGTATAGCAAAGGTACAACCTACCCTCTCTACACCGACTTTTACGCGCGCCCAGCATCATCATGTTTTTTTGCATCTCGTGTACGGCGAAGAAGTTCTTGGCGCTGCTCGTGCCCCTCCTTATTTTGCTTAATTTCCAAACTATTCCACACTCAAAATTATTGAGTTCATTTCCGCACCTAGTGTGTCAGGGAACAATAACTTAGTGAAACTCGAATCTGAGCAATACCGCCTTTGGTTAATGCCAGTAAAATTAGGAAAAATACAATGTCATCAAAACACGTTTTAGCCCTTGCTATTGGCCTCACTTTATCGACAGCAGCGAATGCAAACGAATACCGCCAGCATGGTGCTCATGTGCATGGTCACGTCGAGTTTAATATCGCCCAAGATGGCAAAGATCTGTTAGTAGAGATCACAGCTCCTGGAGCTGATGTTGTGGGTTTCGAACATGCTCCAGAAAACGCGCAACAAGAGCAAGCGCTTAAACAAGCCGTCGCTACACTCGAAGACAGCAACGCATTGTTCGCTATTAACTCACAAGCTGATTGTAATATTGAAGAAGCTTACGTGAGCCACAACCTAAGCGAAACTCATGAGGAACATGATCATAGTGAGCACGACCATGATGACCATGCACATCACGATCATGAAGGGCACGAACACCATGATCATAATGAACATCATGATAAACATGACCACCATGACGCTCATGATGAGGCGCACGATCATGGCGGTCACGGTGAATTTTCGGTGCAATATCGCTTCAATTGCGAACAAGTTAATCAGCTTAGCCAAATCCAAACCGATTGGTTTAACCAATTCCCAACTACAGAGTCCATCAGCGTCAATATATTCACTGATACCATGCAATCAGCAATTAAATTAAGCAAAGATAACACCCAAATCGTAATCAAATAACACGAGTGGCGTGTAAGTACCCACTTACACGCCACAGCTTTGGTGATTTAATATGACTGAAACCACACCAAATGTTGTCGAGCTAGAGGATGCCCAATTTTTCTGGCCCGGTTCAACCAACCCAACCATCCACATCCCCAAATTACACATTACACAAGGCGAGCATGTGTTTATCAAAGGTCCAAGTGGCTGCGGTAAATCGACCTTGCTCGCTTTGTTGACGGGGATTAACACATTAACTTCAGGCTCTCTATCTGTTCTCGATACTGACCTTGCTAGTTTAAGTGCCAGTCAGAGAGACCGCTTTCGCGCCAATCATATTGGCTACATCTTTCAACAGTTCAATTTATTGCCGTACCTTAACGTACTTGAAAACGTATTATTGCCATGTCAGTTCAGTAAAATACGACGTGACCGTGCCCATTTAGGTGCCTCATCTCAAGCGTTAAATGAACAGGCTCAGGCCCTACTAGAACGACTGCACTTGCCAAACGAGCTTCATACACGCCCTGTCTCTGAATTGAGTATTGGTCAACAACAACGTGTGGCTGCGGCTCGAGCTCTGATAGGACATCCAGAGTTAGTGATCGCTGACGAACCAACCTCAGCTTTAGACTATGACAATCGTAAAGCATTTATTGAGCTCCTTATGGAGCAAGCGAATCAAGCCAATGCCACACTGGTATTCGTTAGCCACGACCCAACACTCGAACCCTTATTCGATCGCACGCTCAATCTACCCGACATTAATCAAGTATCTAGCCTAGGAGCCATATCATGAGTGCTGTAGTAAAGCTCGCCTGGAAAAGCTTGATGAACCGCAAAGCGACGGCAATTCTAACCATCATGACCGTTGCGATTTCAGTGTTACTCCTCTTGGGCGTCGAGCGTATCCGAACTCAAGCCAAGGATAGCTTCGCCAATACAATTTCAGGCACTGACCTCATTATTGGTGGACGCTCTGGGCAAGTGAACCTATTGCTCTATTCTGTGTTTCGTATTGGTAATGCGACCAACAACATCGATTGGAAAAGCTACCAAGAGTTTGCCAACCATCGTTCAGTCGATTGGGCTATTCCAATCTCGCTTGGCGACTCGCATAAAGGCTTCCGAGTTATGGGAACCAATCACAGTTACTTTGAGCATTACAAGTTTGGAAGTAAGCAACCACTAACATTTAGCAAGGGTAGAGAATTCAATGGTTTATTTGAAACCGTGCTAGGTTCTGATGTCGCTAAACAACTTGGTTATGATATCGGTAGCGAAATCATCATTGCCCACGGCATTAGCGACGTTGGCTTTAGCCGTCATGACAATCTGCCATTTAAAGTTGTCGGTATCCTTGCACCTACAGGAACACCAGTCGACAAAACTGTCCATGTATCATTGGAAGCCATCGAAGCCATTCACGTCGGATGGGAAAGTGGTGCGCGTTTGGGCCCGACACCCAAGGCACAAGATCTCAAAAACAGAGACTTTCAGCCCAAACAAATTACCGCTATGCTCGTTGGTTTGAAATCTCGTATTCAAACTTTCGCCCTGCAAAGACAAATTAACACCTACCCCAAAGAGCCGCTCAGCGCCATTATGCCCGGCGTTGCGTTGCATGAGTTATGGGGAATGATGTCGGTTGCAGAGCAAGCCCTAATGGCAGTATCTGGTTTTGTCGTGATCGCAGGGTTGTTAGGTATGTTAAGCAGTCTATTAACTAGCCTACAGGAACGCCGCCGTGAAATGGCGATTTTGCGAGCCATGGGAGCAAGGCCTCGTCATGTTTTCTCACTATTAATTAGTGAAGCTAGCTTGCTCACTGCTGCTGGTATTATTACTGGCGTTACTGGGCTGTATGCCATTCTGGCTATCGCGCAGCCGATCATCCAACAGCACTATGGAATACATCTCACCTTAAGCATCTTATCTACTTATGAGTGGATGCTATTAGGTTTCGTACAATGCGCTGGTATTGTGATTGGTTTCATTCCCGCACTCCGCGCCTACCGACAGTCACTGAGTGACGGAATGACAATAAGGATTTAATAAAATGTGGAAAAAAATACTCGCAAGTTGCTTGCTGGTCGTCGCATTCACAGCGCCTGTTATGGCCAGCGAAGAACCATTAAAGCTTGACTGGATTGACCTTGTTCCAGAAAAAGAGCGTAAATTGTTCGACAGTATAGGCATGCCTGCATCTGATCACAGTGGTGGCGCAGCCCAGCAGTCCAAGATTGGTAACGTTCGACCAGAACTGAACGGAAGCCAAGTTAAAATTCCAGGGTTTGTTATCCCACTTGAAGGTGATGCCGATACCGTCACCGAATTTTTATTGGTGCCATATTTTGGAGCTTGTATTCACGTGCCACCACCGCCTCCAAACCAGATCATTTACGTGAAGTTTCCGAAAGGCGCGCCTGTTCAAGAGTTGTGGGATGTTATATATGTGGTTGGAACGTTGAAAACCGAGACGATAAACCACGAACTGGCAGAAACGGCTTACGTTATTGAGGGATCAGAAATAGAAGCCTACGACGATATGTAATTTAAGTCGTCGATAAGCCTCGCTACACCTAAGGCGTCACACTGGCGCCTTTTTTAGCTTTGTGCTACACGATATAACGAGATAAATACGCTAATACGCCCACATAAATAACCAAAAGAAACGCTATCGACAGGTGCTTTTTGAGTTTACCTGCTTCTGAGAACTTCATAGCCCCTCCAAAATAACGATAACAATTTTAACAACTCATTATCATTTTGAATAGCCCTATTCGTTCAAAAACTGAGAACTCCTGTCTGGTCGCTTGGTCAGATAAGGTGTAAATTTAAACGTGCGAACCGCGCAGTTCTTGGTAGGAAAACGAATGGCAGACCCGACAAAGCAACCTGTTGTCATCGAACATCAGTCAGACACAAAAAAAAATACGCAACAAGAAAAGAAACAAGGCTACATAAAAGACAGTGCTAGTAAGGTAAAAACCATAGCCCAAATACACGGTCTTGACGCCTTACTGCAAACCGAACCGCCAGCCAAATCTGCGTTTGAAAGAGCCCAATTGCGAGAGCAAAGACGCCAAGAACAGCGACAAAAAAACTTAGAACAGATTTTAAAATTAGCGCACAGTTCATGCCGAGATGAGACAGCGGGAGAGCCAGACCAAGATTGGTTGCATCGATTTTTTGAGATGGCTCAAGACATCCATAACAGCGCGATGCAAAAGCTATGGGCTCAAGTGATGAAGCGTGAAGTGACCAATCCGGGTTCAACGTCCATGAAAGCGTTGAAAACCCTCAAGGATATGTCACCAAAGGAAGCACAAACTCTGCAAAGAGCCGCCTCTTTAGCGTGCAGTTTTGGAGGGGATCACAGCAGAAAACTGCTGATTGGTTACAAAGCGCAAGGAGGCATATTTAGCTTCGGCAAGCGAGACGTCGCTAACAGCCTAAATATGGGAAGTTTTCAACTGCCGTATTCAAGCTTGTTGCTCTTAATTGAATTAGGGCTGCTGCACAGTGCCGAACTTGAATCTGGCGAAATTAGTATCGAGACACCGTTGGTCCTCACCTACCAAGGTAAAAACTTATCACTGAACGTAAACAGCAAAGGTGTCCGCCTTTTATATTACCGCTTCACACCGACAGGTAATGAGCTCTGTACCTTACTCGGAAACAAACCACATGCCGAATACTACGATCAAATGCTTGCACTGTTAAATCATAGGTTTAGTGTCCATAGTGAAGCTAAAAGTACGGTTCATCATACCGTCTAGCCAGCTTGAGAAGCATTTGTTCACCTATGATCCAAATACTTCTCAAGCTGCTCAAAGAGCTTTAGGTCACCTATGATCTAAATGCTTTTTTATCGAATCACACCGCGTTGTTTAAGATCGATTAAGCACAAATCCACCAGCTCATCGACACTCTTTTCTCCCGCGGGCAAATCGATTTCAGGGTTCTCTGGCGCTTGATATTCCGAATCAATACCAGTGAAATTAGGAATCTCTCCCGCACGGGCTTTACGGTATAAACCCTTAGGATCTCGACCTTCGCAAACCTCTAGAGATGCATTGACATACACTTCGATAAACTCGCCTTCTGGCAATAAATCGCGCACTAACTTCCGCTCTGCACGATGCGGTGAAATAAACGCCGACAGAACAATTAAACCCGCATCTGCCATCAACTTCGCCAGTTCACCAATGCGACGAATGTTCTCGCGACGGTCCTGTTCAGAAAAACCTAAATCGCTACACAAACCATGTCGTACATTGTCACCATCCAATAAATAGGTGTGGTAACCCAATGCTGCAAGGCGATTTTCCAACGCCCCAGCTACGGTTGATTTACCCGCTCCAGATAAACCAGTGAACCACAATACGGCAGGTTTTTGCTTCTTTAATTCAGCACGAAACTGTTTATCAACCGAATGCTGGTGCCAAACAATGTTTTCATCTTTTACCGTCGTTTCGGCAGTCATAACGTATCCTTGTAAATATCGGAATTAAAACGGGAAAAAGACCGGGATCAAAGTAAGTACTAATACAGAGTACACAATCGAAATTGGCACTCCAATTCTCACGTAGTCGGTCAATTTGTAATTTCCTACGCTGTACACCAGCAGGTTAGTTTGGTAACCGTAGGGAGAGATAAAGCTCGCACTCGCGCCGAACAAAACCGCCATGATGAATGGCATCGGATCCACGCCATAACCCACCGCCATGCTATAGCCGATAGGAAAAGAAAGCGCAGCCGCGGCATTGTTTGTCACCAATTCAGTGAGTACCAATGTCATGATATAAGTCGCCACCAAGGCACCAAATACTCCCCAGCCATTAAACGCTTCAATAAACATCACTCCCATTCTTTCTGACAATCCAGAAGAGATCATCAGTTGAGCAATAGACAAAGCGGAACCGACAATCACGACGATATCAATCGGAAAACGGCGGCGCAGTTCTGAAATCTGCACAATACCAAACGCAATAAGCGCGATAAGGTACGCAGCTAGACCTTTAATAATCGGTACTAACTCTAATAGAGCGCATCCAATTACGGCTGCAAAGCCCAGTAATACAATGGAAGACTTATTAGTATCAAGCCGAGCGCTAGAGTCCAAGTCATGCACTAAAACAAACTCTTTACGATGAGCTCGGCGTTCAGACTCAAAACGCTTGCCTGGAACCAGAACTAACGTGTCCCCTGGCGCTAAGGTAATGCTACCCAAGCCACCTTCTAGGCGTTCGTGGCCTCGGCGAATCGCCACAACAACGGCATCGAATCGGTCGCGGAATCGGCTCTCTTTGAGGGTTTTGTAGCAAAACGTCGCCGACGAGCTCACCACAACTTCGATAAAGTTTTGCCCATTTAAGTGCTGCTGACCAAACAACTTGAGGCCCGGAATTTCTTGCAGGGTCGCGACGCTCTCAACATCGCCACAAAATAACAGGCGGTCTTTTGCATTGAGCACAAAATCCGGTCCCACAGAAGAAACAGTAACACCATCGCGCACCACTTCTGCAAGAAACAGTTTGCGCAGCGCACGTAAATTATTCTCGCTGATCGTACGCCCAACTAACGGTGAGCCTGGCTCAACGCGAGACTCAAGAAAGTAAGGTAAATCTTCTTGGTTTTGATCATCATAATTCGGTAGCAAGTAGCTGAGCGGGATAAGAATCAGCATCCCTCCCACCAGCACAGCCAAACCTATCATCGTGGGTGTAAAAAAGCTCAGGCTCGGTAAGCCTGCGTCTTCGACAAAGCTGTTGATGATTAAGTTAGTCGACGTACCAATCAAAGTTAACGTGCCACCAAAAATGGCGGCGTAAGACAAGGGAATAAGTAATTTCGAAGGTGCATGCTGCTGATTACGCTTAATCGCCCCAATCAATGAGACAACCACAGCGGTATTATTCGTAAATGAAGAAAGCAAGGCGGTCGACACACCGAGCTTAGCAATCACGCTGCCTAACTGGCCCTCAGAGATACTTCGGCTCACCCAACTGATCAGCAGTGTTTTTTCTAGAGCACAGGATGCAAGAATCAATAGAACCAGGGTTAACAATGAAGAGTTGGTAAAATTGGATGCGATAGTGGCTGAATCCATCATCCCAGCCATGAATGCAATAAAAGCGGCACCCGCAAAGACATAACTAGGCTTAATTTTCGTGACAAGCAAGCAAGTGATAATGCCAAGCAAAATCGCTAACACAAACCCTTGTTCCCACATAGCCTTTCCTTACCAAATAGCCCCAAAGGGCACAACAACGACTCATTTATCCATGAGACACCGACAAACGAGTAAACAGACAAAAATCAGCGCAAGCGAAAAGAACATCAGAATGCTCGGTTTTCTTGGGCTCCACCGAAGCATTCTGGTATTAGGAGAATACCTAACGACATTTCGCAATTCAGTTAGGTAGCGACGCCCCAAGTACAGCAGCAGACAGTGTCTGAAATTATCGTACTTGGGTGAGCCAGTTACTTTTTCAGCAACTGGCTGACGTCTTTTGCTTCCCAGTGTGGGAAGTGTTTACGGACAAGCGCATTAAGCTCAACTTCAAACGCAGAGATGTCCGTCAAATCGCGCTCAACCACGGCGAGGCTCTCTTTAACCATGCCGGCACCAACCGTCACGTTCGTCAGACGATCGATAATGATAAAGCCACCGGTATCTGCACAGTCTTGATAATTGTCCAGCGCGACTGACTCATTAAGAGACCATTCACACAAACCAATACCATTCAATGGCAGCTCTGCCGAGCTATGAGTCGAGAGATTATTAATGTCATATTGATGACGAATCGCTTCAACATGACCTACGGTTTTCTTACCTGCGATTTTGATGTCATAGTCACGACCCGGTTGCAGGGGTTGCTCTGTCATCCACACCACATCGGCAAGCAAATGGTTTGTGGTTTCCACTTGAGCATTATCTAGAACAATTAAGTCGCCACGGCTAATATCGATCTCATCGCTTAGCGTCAGAGTGACAGCTAATCCGGCACGAGCTTCTTCGATATCACCATCAAAGGTCACAATACGTGCCACAGTTGACGTTTTACCCGATGGCAATGCTTTAATGGCATCACCGACTTTGATCGAACCAGAAGAAATGGTCCCCGCAAAACCACGGAAATCGAGGTTAGGACGATTAACGTATTGCACAGGGAAGCGGAATTCACCCGCGCCTTTTTCTTGATCCACATCGACCGTTTCAAGAAGCTCAAGCAATGATGGGCCTTTAAACCAAGTCAGGTTTTGGCCTTTATCCACCACATTGTCCCCTTCAAGCGCTGAGATCGGGATGATTTGAATATCAATATCCCCTGTCAGATTCTCAGAGAACTTCAAATACTCGTCGCGGATCTCTTCAAAGCGCTCTTGCGAGTAATCCACTAAGTCCATCTTGTTGATCGCCACAACAAAGTGCTTCAAGCCCAACAGGTTGGAAATGAAAGAGTGACGACGAGTTTGATCGAGAATGCCCTTACGTGCATCAACCAGAATCACAGCTAAGTCACATGTCGATGCACCTGTAGCCATGTTACGTGTGTACTGCTCGTGTCCAGGAGTATCTGCAATGATGAATTTACGTTTCTGCGTCGAGAAATAGCGGTAAGCCACATCAATCGTGATCCCCTGCTCACGCTCAGCTTGTAAGCCATCGACCAACAACGCAAGGTCAGGCTTTTCACCCGTGGTACCCACACGTTGGCTGTCTGAGTGCACTGCCGCTAGCTGATCTTCATAAATTTGTTTTGAGTCATGGAGTAAGCGACCGATTAATGTACTTTTACCGTCATCCACCGAGCCACAAGTCAAGAATCTAAGTAACGACTTGTACTGGTGTTGTGTTAAATAGCCTTCGATACCAAGCTCGGCTAATTGAGCTTCAACTGCACTGTTCATTATCTTTCCTTAGATCCTTTAGAAGTAACCTTGACGTTTCTTAAGCTCCATCGATCCTGACTGATCGTGGTCGATCGCTCGGCCTTGGCGCTCACTCGACGTTGCCACCAGCATCTCTTCGATAATGCCAGTTAAAGTGTTTGCTTCAGACTCGATGGCCCCAGTCAATGGATAACAACCAAGGGTACGGAAGCGCACACTCTTCTCTTCAATCACTTCACCCGGTTGAAGCTCCATACGATCATCATCAACCATGATCAGCATGCCATCGCGTTCAACAACTGGGCGTTTGTCCGCGAGGTAAAGCGGCACGATCTCGATGTTTTCTAAATAGATGTATTGCCAGATATCAAGCTCAGTCCAGTTAGACAGCGGGAATACACGAATGCTCTCACCCTTATTGACCTGGCCGTTGTACGTCTTCCATAGCTCAGGACGTTGGTTTTTAGGATCCCATGTATGGTTCTTATCGCGGAATGAATACACGCGCTCTTTCGCCCGTGATTTCTCTTCGTCGCGGCGCGCACCACCAAAGGCCGCATCAAAACCGTACTTGTTCAGCGCTTGTTTTAAGCCTTGAGTCTTCATGATGTCAGTGTGCTTAGAAGAACCATGAACAAACGGACTACAGCCCATGGCTAGACCTTCTGGATTCTTATGTACCAAAAGCTCAAAACCGTATTTGGCCGCGGTGCGATCACGAAATTCAATCATCTCGCGGAACTTCCAATCGGTGTCAACATGCAGCAATGGAAATGGAATCTTACCTGGGTAAAAAGCTTTACGCGCAAGGTGCAGCATCACTGATGAGTCTTTACCAATCGAATACATCATGACTGGGTTATCAAACTCAGCCGCAACTTCACGGATGATGTGGATACTCTCCGCTTCGAGTTGTTTAAGGTGAGTTAAACGTTGTTGGTCCATGTTTTGTATTTCCTTTTTAAGCTTGAAGGCGCATTACGTCTCTAATCTTTGGTCTGAAATTATATGGAGTTGGCAATAGCACTTTTGTTGAATTCAGTACTAGACAAAAACCAGTCTAACTTTTGAGACAGCCGCACTACCTCTCCGACAACAATCAAAGATGGCGATTGTGCTTCCTTCGATAAATCAGAGAGTTGGGAGAGTTCTCCCGTAAATACTTTTTGTTGAATCTGCGTGCCACGCTCAATAATGGCAATCGGAGTCGACGCTGAACGGCCATGCTTAATGAGTTGATTCTGAATATAGTGTGATTTCATCAGCCCCATGTAGATCACTAAAGTCTGATTCCCACGCGCCAACGTGGACCAATCCATCTCATCACTTTCTTCTTTCAAGTGGCCAGTCACAAAGATGGCCGATTGCGCATAATCACGATGAGTCAGTGGAATACCAGCATAAGCGGTTGCGCCAGCTGCTGCGGTAATGCCAGGGACAACTTGAAAACGAACGCCGGCATCAGCAAGCACTTCTAACTCTTCACCACCACGACCAAATACAAACGGATCCCCACCTTTAATGCGCACTACTTTGTAGCCCTGCTTGGCAAAATCCACCAAAAGCTGATTCGTCTTCTCCTGCGGCACACTGTGATGCCCAGCTCGCTTCCCAACGCACACCAAAATCGTATCGCTTGGAATCAATGCCATGATTTCTTCAGACACCAAGTAGTCGTACAAAACCACGTCAGCTTGCTGCAAGCAGTTCAGTGCTTTCACCGTCAGAAGTTCAGGATCACCTGGTCCTGCACCTACTAAGGCGACTTCACCAGGCTGTAGCGATTGCTTTGCAAAACGAGTAACACCAGCGACTGGGTTGTCAGAAACTAACCGGGGCTTTGGTTTAGGAAAAGAAGTGACTGAATCGTTCGTTGCCATGTGCTTGCTCATCGTCCATTGATATCGTTATGCAAGCATTATGGCGGGGCGTTTATATTACCTGAAATTCTAAAATTTCATTTTTTATTCAAAAATCTGCTAAGAAGTTTTTGTTTGGTCTCATTCAAAAGCGTGAAAAAGTCGGCGGTTAATATGAATAAGGTTCAGTAAACTGATTAATGTTCACAGTTTTCTGTATCTTTATCATCGAGTTGCATCTGTGTTTGATACATTACGCAGTACGATTTCCCCTTATCATTGAATTGGAGCACCAAATGAAAGTGGCAGTTCATCCTATTTCCCTCGCAGTATTAAGTGGCATGCTAACGCTTGCTGGCCCAACAATGGCCGATACCATCAAGCTTCGTATTATCGAAACCACCGACATTCACACCAACGTGATGGATTACGATTACTACAAAGACCAACCATCACAGCAAATCGGTTTAAGTCGCGCAGCGACAATAGTGAAACAAGCTAAGTCCGAGACAGAAAACACGGTACTAGTAGATAACGGTGATTTAATTCAGGGCAGCCCAATGGGCGATTACATGGCGGCAAAGGGGATTAATCCCGGCGACGTGCACCCAGTCTACAAAGCGATGAACCAGCTAGACTACGATGTGGGCAACATTGGCAATCATGAGTTCAACTATGGCTTAGATTTCCTACAAACGACGTTGAAGGGTGCAAACTTCCCTTACATCAATGCAAACGTATTTGATAAACAAACCGGTGAGCATTACTTCAAGCCTTACCTCATCAAAACTCACACATTTAAAGACACAAACGGCGAAGCGCATCAAATAAAAGTGGGTTACATCGGCTTTGTACCACCACAAATTATGGTGTGGGATAAGAAGAACTTAGAAGGCAAAGTCTTTGCTAAAGACATTAAGGAAACAGCAGAGAAACTGATTCCTCAAATGAAGAAAGAAGGCGCAGACGTGATTGTGGCGATTCCACACTCGGGCATTTCTACTGATCCATACAAGCTAGGCGCTGAAAACTCTGTTTACTACCTCACAGAAGTTGAAGGTATTGATGCAATTGCTTTTGGCCACTCTCACGCAGTCTTCCCAGGGAAAGACTTCGCAAACCTACCTGGTGTTGATATAGATAAAGGGACCATCAATGGTGTAACGTCCGTGATGCCGGGTCGCTGGGGAAGTCACGTAGGTGTGATGGATTTGATGCTGAAAGAGAAAGACGGCAGATGGCAAGTCGTCGAAGGCCAAGCAGAAGCACGCCCTATCTTCGATAAAGTAAATAAGAAGTCATTAGCTAAAGCCGATGAAGATATTGTGAAAGCGTTAGAAGATGATCACAAAGGCACTCGTGAATTTGTAAACCAACCAATCGGCAAAGCAAATGATGTCATGTACAGCTTCTTGGCATTAGTGCAGGACGACCCCACCATTCAAATCGTTAACCTTGCTCAGAAAGACTACGTAGAACGCTTTATTCAAGGCGACCCAGACCTTTCTGACATTCCAGTACTGAGTGCGGCAGCACCATTTAAAGTCGGCGGTCGTAAGAACGATCCGAATAACTTTACAGAAGTAGAATCCGGTCAGCTCACCTTCCGTAATGCGGCCGATCTTTACTTATACCCAAACACCTTGGTTGCGATGAAAGTGAAAGGTAAAGAAGTTCGCGAATGGCTAGAGTGCAGTGCGGGTCAATTCAACCACATCGACATCAACAATCCTAAACCGCAATCTTTGATTGATTGGGATAATTTCCGTACGTACAACTTCGATGTTATTGATGGGGTTAACTACCAAATCGACGTTACCCAACCGCCGAAGTACGATGCGGATTGTAAAGTGATTAATCCAGATTCTCAGCGCATTGTGAATCTGACGTTCAATGGTAAGCCTGTCAATCCGAAGCAAGATTTCATCATCGCAACCAATAACTACCGTGCATATAGCAATACTTTCCCTGGTACAGGCCCAGATTTCATTGCGTTTGACGCACCAGATGAAAACCGCTCTGTCGTCGCCACTTATATTTCTCGCGTGAGTGAAGAAAAAGGAGAAGTGACACCAAGCGCTGACAACAACTGGTCTTTCGCACCGATTAAGTCCGATAACAAGCTAGATATTCGTTTCGAAACCTCCCCTAGCGATAAAGCGGCGCAGTTCATCAAAGAGAAAGGACAATACCCAATGAAACGCGTGTCAACAGACGACATTGGTTTCGCAATTTATCAAATCGGTCTGAATAAATAAGGTTGATTTGACAACAACACTAAGCGGCTCTCATGAGCCGCTTTTTTGTTATCAATAAAACCCGTTAAAATAAAGAAAACCGTTTCCGAGTTATCACATGCACAGCGATCTTTTTTCAGACTTAGTCAAACATGGCTTTTTAGAGACAGAAGCAAACCAACTTATTGAAAATGGTGAGTTGCTCGAACTGCCTACACGCCACATTCTTAATCACCAAGGGGAGTTGAGCTCACACCTTTACTTCATCATTGAGGGGTTATGCCACGCAAGCTATCTCACGGAGCACGGCAAAGAATTCAGTAAAGAATTTTATTGGGAGAAGGACTGGGTTATCGGGTTTGAGAGCATAATAAAGGACCAACCTTCGCCTTACTTATTGGAAACGCTGAGCGCTTGTCAGCTATTTTGCTTGCCAATTGAAATGTTGCATCACTGGCGAGCAGAAAAGCACGCCATTTACTTAAAGCTACTCGAAAACCAACTGGTTAATAAAGAGAATAAAGAACGCTTTATGTTGCTCTACTCTCCAGAAGAACGATATCAATTATTTTGCGCTCATTACCCAGATTTAAAGCAACGTATTACCGATAGTCAAATTGCGGCCTACCTCGGCATTACGCCAATCAGTTTGAGCCGAATCAAAGCGCGCTTAACCAAAGATCACACTCTCAAATAAACTCAAAAAAGAAAAAAGCTCTTCAAACGAAGAGCTTTTTCTATGCTATTTGAGCTATTTAAGAATTCGCGCCCGGAACTGGCGCCCTTTCATCTTGCCGTTACTAATGGTTTGTAGAGCCTTTTTAGCCACAGACTTTTCGACGGCAACATAAGCGCGCACAGGGAACAAATGGATCTTTCCGACTTGAGAGCCTGGAATACCATTTTTTCCTGTCAGACAACCTAAAATATCACCCGGTCGTACTTTCTGTTTCTTACCGCCATCAATGTTAATCGTCACCATTTTCGCTTGGTATGGCTGCTGATTTGATTTGGCAGGCAATGTTGCTGGTACCACGTCCATCTCTAGGTATTCTTCAATACGAGCTACACGTAAACCGTCTTTCTCACCAAAAAAGCTGAACGCTAAACCTTTACTACCCGCACGACCTGTACGACCAATACGGTGCACATGAACCTCAGGATCGCGCGATAGCTCAAAGTTAAAGACAGCGTCAAGATTATCAACGTCCAAACCACGCGCCGCAACGTCTGTTGCAACAAGGATAGACACACTCTTGTTAGCAAACTGCACCAATGCTTGGTCGCGTTCACGCTGCTCTAAGTCCCCATGGATATCGATAACGCTGAATCCTTTGTGATGCAACTCATCTGCGACACTTTGAACTTCTTTTTTGGTATTACAAAAAACCACCGCGGACTCTGGTTGGTGAGTCAGCAGCAAATTCGCCAACGCTTCATCACGTGCTTCCGAGCCTTCAACTTTATAGAAGTACTGCGCAATGCTTGAGGTATCATGCGTCGATTCCACCTTAATCACTTCCGGTGTCTGCATTATACGCTGCGCAATTTGCTCAATTTTTTCTGGAAAAGTAGCACTGAAAAGTAGAGTTTGACGCTGCTTTGGCGCTGCATCGATGATTGCATCTAATGCGTCTTGGAAACCCATGTCCAACATGCGATCAGCTTCATCTAGCACCAAGGTATTCAGTTCGCTAAGATCAATTCGGTCTTTTTCAAGGTGATCCAAAATACGACCAGGAGTACCAACTAGGATATGCGCACCATGCTCCAGCGAACCAATTTGTGGCCCCATAGGCATCCCACCGCAGAGAGTAAGCACTTTAATATTATGAATGCCGCGACCTAAAGTACGAATTTCCTTCGCTACTTGGTCTGCAAGCTCACGCGTTGGACACAATACTAATGACTGGACACGAAAGCGTTTGACGTTGAGGTTCGATAAAACCCCTAAACCAAATGCAGCGGTTTTACCTGAGCCCGTTTTACCCTGCCCGATGACATCACGATGTTTTAGGATTGCAGGCAAGCTCAAAGCTTGAATTGGCGTCATGTGGGTATAGTTCAGGGAATCAAGTGTGGCAAGTAACGCTGGGTTAAGCCCTACTTGATCGAATGTTTGTTTGCTCACGGGGATATCCTCAGGTGAGATGGAAAGAGGGCACATTATCACCAGATTTGGTGGGAAAACCAGTGCTAATTAACCTTTGTTAATGAGTATGAGCTCAAAACAAAGTAAAGTCAGTCACTCTATTCTCATTACGGATGACAACATGCTCACTTGGATTACTTTGCCCTTTGCTCAGCTAACAACCACACAGCTGTATGAAATGATGAAATTGCGTGTGGATGTATTCGTTGTTGAACAAACCTGCCCTTATCCTGAACTTGATGGTAAGGACACACTCGAAGGCGTTTATCATCTAATAGGCTATCACGGTGATGAACTGGTTGCTTGCGCACGATTACTGCCCGCAGGCACTACGTATGACAATGTGAGTATTGGTCGAGTGGTGACAAAGCAGACCGCGCGAGGCGGTGGCTTAGGTCATAAGTTATTGGACAAGGCATTGGCACAATGCGAAACATTATGGCCAGGGCAGACAATAGATATAGGTGCTCAAGAACACCTTATCCAGTTTTATGCAAGTCATGGATTCAAGGTTATCTCAGAGTGCTACCTTGAAGATGGTATCCCTCATGTGGATATGCGGAAAGAATCCGTAGCGCTATAAGTTTCAATTCGATTGGTTACTATGAAAACTAATCGAATTAAAAAACTAACTAAAAAGACGCGATATATTCGCGTCTTTTCATTTGAAGCGTTTACTTGTTACGCCCAAAGGTCCCATCCGACAAACGGAAAAACATAACGGACCGCCCGCTTTTTTCCAGCTGTAGCATATCTAACTCGCCTTCGTCACTAAGCTTAAAGCGAATCAACTGTCCCTGCTTTATTTGGCTTAGCGGCTTATCACTGCCTTCTATTTTGACCAGAGCGCTAAGATCCGCCATAGAGAGCTGATTACTTCTGAAAACCTGCGCTAATGTATCACCATTTTTAACCGTGTACTCTTTCCAGTCTTCAGATTTCGGTCCAGAGTTCTGAGAGGTTCTCTGCTGGCTTAAACTCTGCGCGTTCAGCTCAATCGCTACGCGTTGATGATCGACCTCAGTCTGCTCAACTGGTTGATCTGTTTTATTTGGCAAAGGAATAACAAGGAGTACCAGAATCAATGGCACTAAGACCATCAAAGCACGCTGATGAAATTTAGGCAGACGCAACCAAAACTGCTTAACAGGCTGTATACGCTCCAACCATTGCTCTTTGTTGAACGGCTGCTTCCAGTCGATAGCAGCGAATTTTTGTTTAACCAATTCGACATAGTCGACTTGCTGCTTTTTCTTTCTGCGACGATTCATTGTAATGAGTCCCTTAATACTTCTACGGTCAGTATAAAAATACCGACGCGGAGAGTATATGTTTTTCACCAAACTAAAATGGAATTGGGATTAAATTAGCAGAAATTTCACTTGGAGTAAGAGATAAGTCACAACCTGGCCGCCTCAATTAAGCATTCAGTCGCAATCATTTAAACCTAAGCTCGAAACTGATATCCTGTTACCTTTATCACTCCTAATAAGAGCGACATTCATGTCTGAAATTAAATTTGAAACTGCAGAACAAAAAGCAAGCTACGGCATTGGTCTGCAAATGGGTCAGCAACTTGCAGGCTCTGGTCTTGAAGGTCTTAGCGTTGATGCTATCGCAGCGGGTATTGCAACAGCACTAACTGGTGACATGCCATCAATCGAAATTGATGAAATCAACAAAGCACTACAAGAACTTCACACTCGTGCAGAAACAGCTCGCCAAGAAGCAGCAAAAATTGCGGCAGCAGAAGGCGAAGCGTTCCTAAAAGACAACGCTCTACGACCTGAAGTTAACGTTCTAGACTCTGGTCTTCAGTACGAAATCATTTCTGAAGGTACTGGTGCAGTTCCTACAGCAGAAAGCTCAGTTCGCGTTCACTACCACGGTGAGCTAACTGACGGTACTGTATTCGATAGCTCTGTATCTCGCGGTCAACCTGCTGAATTCCCTGTTACAGGTGTAATCAAAGGTTGGGTAGAGGCACTACAACTAATGCCTGTTGGCTCTAAGTGGAAGCTATACGTACCACAAGATCTTGCGTACGGTGAGCGTGGCGCTGGTGCGGCTATCCCTCCATTTGCAGCTTTAGTTTTCGAAGTAGAACTATTAGATATTATCTAATTGAAACCATTTTCAATTATGATTAAATAAAACGGCGCACTAGCGCCGTTTTTTTGTCTAAACTGAATAAACTTTCTCACCTCTGAACCTTTCACTCTGATAGCCTTTAAAAATAAAATCACTTTTAAAAAACGCTCAACCTTTGGAGGTACTATGCGTAAAACACTCCTAACTCTAGCACTCCTATCAATCAACATTGGTAGTGCGCACGCATTCTTAGATTCAGTCACTCAAAAAAGTAAAGAAAGTGGCCTGATGGACATGGTCGGCAGCAGCTTGAACACCGAGTCATCTCCATTAACAGACATGCTAACTAGCCAATTACCAGTATCCACTGAGCAAGCAGCCGGAGGCAGTGGTGCGCTACTCGCTTTGGCTCAAAGCCAGCTTTCGCAAGAAAATAGTAGTGAATTACAGTCTTTGATTCCTGGACTTTCAAACTTGCAAGGGGCACAAAGCTTACTAGGAAATATTGAGAATATCAGTGCAGTAAAAAGTGCATTCGATACGTTAGGTTTAGACCCATCTATGATCAGTCAGTTTGCTCCAGTAATCTTGGATTACTTGAACAAGCAAGGCGCTAGCGAAGGGCTTCTAAGTTCGTTGGGCGGGTTGTGGAATACTAGTAAATAAGCGCAAGTGATAATCACTTTTTAAATTGCCAGTCTGCATGGGTTGAAATAAATGCAGGCTGGATATAAAGGTTTACTGAATTACAGATACAAAAAAGCCGAGCTAATGCTCGGCTTTCTCGTTCTTACGAACTGATTACTCAGCAGCTTCTTCAGCAGCTGGGCGATCTACAAGCTCAATGTAAGCCATTGGAGCTTTATCACCAGCACGGAAGCCAGCTTTTAGGATACGAGTGTAACCGCCCTGACGAGCAGCAAAACGTGGACCTAGTTCGTTAAATAGTTTTGCAACTACTTCGTTGTCACGAGTACGTGCAAATGCTAGACGACGGTTAGCAACACTGTCAGTCTTAGCTAGTGTAATCAAAGGCTCAACTACGCGACGTAGCTCTTTTGCTTTTGGCAAAGTAGTCTTGATAACTTCATGACGTACTAGAGAGCTAGCCATGTTGCTGAACATCGCTTTGCGATGTGAGCTGTTGCGGTTGAGTTGACGACCACTCTTACGATGGCGCATGACCTAATCCTTCTAACTAGTATCGATTAATCTTCAGCGATTGATGCAGGTGGCCAGTTTTCTAGGCGCATGCCCAGAGACAGACCACGTGACGCAAGTACGTCTTTAATCTCAGTAAGAGATTTTTTACCAAGGTTAGGCGTTTTAAGTAGCTCAACCTCAGTACGTTGTACTAGATCACCGATGTAGTGAATCGCTTCTGCTTTCAGACAGTTAGCAGAGCGAACTGTTAGTTCAAGATCGTCTACAGGACGCAGTAGGATCGGATCGAATTCTGGCTTCTCTTCCTTCTCCTCAGGAACTCGTACATCACGAAGATCTACGAATGCATCCAATTGTTCAGCTAGGATTGTAGCTGCACGACGGATTGCTTCCTCAGGTTCTAGAGTACCGTTTGTTTCCATATCGATAACAAGCTTGTCTAGATCAGTACGCTGTTCTACACGAGCTGCTTCTACAGCGTAGGCAATTTTGTCTACTGGGCTGTAAGTAGCATCTACTAGTAGGCGACCGATAGGACGCTCGTCTTCTTCGTTATGGATACGCGCAGAAGCTGGAACATAACCACGACCACGTTCAACTTTGATACGCATTGCGATCTCAGCGTTGTCATCCGTTAGGTGACAAATTACGTGTTCAGGGTTAGCGATCTCTACATCACCATCATGGGTGATGTCACCTGCAACCACAGGGCCCGAGCCTGATTTGTTCAAAGTAATGAACACTTCATCTTTGCCTTCGGCAACGCGCACAGCCAAACCTTTAAGGTTTAGAAGAATTTCAAGAATATCTTCTTGAACGCCTTCTTTCGTGCTGTACTCATGAAGTACGCCTTCAATTTCTACTTCTGTTACAGCACAACCTGGCATAGAAGATAGAAGGATGCGGCGAAGTGCATTACCCAGAGTATGACCAAAGCCACGCTCTAATGGCTCAAGAGTTACTTTTGCGTGAGTCGAGCTGATTTGTTCGATGTCAACTAGACGTGGCTTAAGAAATTCTGTTACAGAACCCTGCATTGTGTCCTCTCTTTAGTTTAAACCTTACTTAGAGTAAAGCTCGACGATCAATTGTTCGTTGATGTCAGCTGATAGATCAGAACGCTCAGGCATACGCTTGAATGTACCTTCCATCTTGCCACCATCTACTTCAATCCAAGTTGGTTTTTCACGTTGTTCAGCAACTTCTAGAGCTGCTTTGATACGAGCTTGCTGTTTAGCTTTCTCGCGAATAGAAACAACGTCATTAGCCGCTACTTTGAAAGAAGGAACGTTTACAACTTTACCGTTTACTAGGATAGCTTTGTGGCTAACTAGCTGACGTGCTTCTGCGCGAGTTGCGCCAAAGCCCATGCGGTAAACTACGTTATCAAGACGACCTTCAAGAAGCTGAAGTAGGTTTTCACCAGTGTTGCCTTTTAGGCGAGCAGCTTCTTTGTAGTAGTTACGGAATTGCTTTTCTAGAACGCCGTACATACGACGTACTTTTTGCTTCTCACGAAGCTGAACGCCATACTCAGATAGACGACCGCGACGAGCGCCGTGTACACCTGGTGCGTTATCAATTTTACACTTGGTATCGATCGCGCGAACACCAGACTTAAGGAATAAGTCAGTGCCTTCACGACGGCTAAGCTTCAGCTTAGGACCCAAATATCTTGCCATGATTCTTCTCCAATTGTCCTAGAAACGTTATACGCGACGTTTCTTAGGTGGACGACAACCGTTATGAGGGATTGGTGTAGCATCAACGATGTTTGTGATGCGGAAACCAGCGGCGTTTAGTGCACGAACAGTAGATTCGCGACCTGGACCAGGACCCTTAACCATAACTTCCAAGTTCTTTAGGCCGTATTCTTTAGCCATTTCAGCACAACGCTCAGCAGCAACCTGTGCAGCGAACGGAGTAGACTTACGAGAACCACGGAAACCAGAACCACCTGCAGTAGCCCATGCAAGAGCGTTACCTTGACGGTCAGTAATGGTTACGATTGTGTTATTGAAAGAAGCATGGATGTGCGCAACGCCATCTGCAACTTGCTTGCGTACGCGCTTACGAGCGCGAGTTGGTTGTTTAGCCATTGTACTCTACCTTCCCGATTATTTCTTGATCGGCTTACGCGGACCCTTACGGGTGCGAGCGTTGGTTTTAGTACGCTGTCCACGTAGTGGTAGACTGCGACGATGACGAAGACCACGGTAACAGCCAAGGTCCATAAGACGCTTGATGTTCATAGATACTTCACGACGTAGATCACCTTCTACAGTGTACTTAGCTACACCATCACGCAGTTGATCGATCTGCTCTTCAGTTAGTTCACTGATCTTAACATTTTCAGCAATACCCACTTCAGCTAGGATAGCTTGAGAGCGAGTCTTACCGATGCCGTAGATCGCTGTTAGAGCGATTACTGCATGTTTCTGATCAGGAATGTTAATGCCTGCTATACGGGCCATTATTCACTCCTAAGTGTTTCTATAAAAGAATTAGCCGCAGCAAAGCCCGTTATGGATACGCTGCGGAATACTACTTCTTTTGCACGCAAAAGGTAGGCCGAGGAATATACTCGACCCAACCTTCATTTTCAAGTAAAAATTTCTGCTAATTAGCCTTGGCGCTGTTTGTGCTTTGGCTCACTGCAAATCACGCGAACGACACCGTTACGCTTGATTACTTTACAGTTACGGCAGATTTTTTTAACGGAAGCACGAACTTTCATTGCTAAACTCCGTAAATGAAACTGAGTCTACCGCCGGATTAACGGCCGTAGCCTTTCAGATTCGCTTTCTTCAACACAGAATCATACTGTTGAGACATCAGATGAGTCTGTACCTGTGCCATAAAGTCCATAATTACAACAACTACGATTAGTAGCGATGTACCGCCGAAGTAGAAACGTACGTTCCACGCGACCATCATGAACTCGGGAATCAGACAGATAAAGGTAATGTACAGTGCACCAGCAAGGGTTAAACGTGTCATTACTTTATCAATGTATTTCGCTGTCTGCTCACCTGGGCGGATACCGGGTACGAATGCACCAGACTTCTTCAAGTTATCTGCTGTTTCACGCGGGTTGAAAACCAACGCCGTGTAGAAGAAACAGAAGAAGATAATTGCTGCTGCATAAAGCATTACATACAACGGTTGACCTGGGCTAAGAGCCAAAGACACGTCAGTTAACCAACCGAACGCGCTGCTCTCACCGTTTTGACCAAACCACTGAGCCAATGTTCCTGGGAACAAGATAATACTTGATGCAAAAATCGCTGGAATTACACCTGCCATGTTAATTTTAAGAGGCAAATGCGAGCTTTGCGCAGCAAATACTTTACGACCTTGTTGACGTTTCGCATAGTTAACGACGATTCGGCGTTGACCACGTTCCATGAAAACAACGAAGTAAATTACTGCAAAAGCTAATACCGCGATTAGCAACAGAAGAAGTACATGCAATTCACCTTGACGCGCTTGCTCGATTGTTTGACCGATTGCAGAAGGCAATCCAGCAACAATACCTGCAAAAATCAGTATCGAAATACCGTTACCAATTCCGCGCTCTGTAATTTGTTCACCTAACCACATCAAGAACATGGTACCGGTTACTAAACTTACGGTAGCAATTAGCGTAAACATGGTTTGGTTGATAACAACCAGATTGTCGACCATGTTTGGTAGGCCAGTTGCAATACCTATAGCTTGGAAGGTTGCAAGTACAAGCGTGCCGTAGCGTGTGTATTGGCTTATCTTACGACGGCCTGCTTCACCCTCTTTTTTGAGTTCAGCTAACGCTGGATGAACTACAGTTAGCAATTGGACAACAATAGATGCCGAAATATACGGCATGATGCCCAATGCTAATATAGATGCACGCTCAAGAGCACCACCGGAGAACATGTTAAACATTTCAACGATGGTACCTTTTTGCTGTTCGAACAAATCGGCAAGTACAGCAGCGTCAATACCAGGAATCGGCACAAAAGAGCCGGCTCGGAATACTAAAAGTGCACCAATTACGAATAACAAGCGCGACTTTAGTTCACTTAAGCCGCTCTGAGCACTACGAAAATCTTGTCCTGGTTTCTTAGCCATCTGTACCTCGTTCCTCGAGATTATTCCTCGATTTTACCGCCTGCAGCTTCGATTGCAGCTTTAGCGCCTTTAGTCACACGTAGACCTTTAACAGTCACTGCTTTGTTGATTTCACCAGAAAGAACAACTTTTACAAATTCGATGTTCTTAGTGATGATGTTAGCAGCTTTAAGACTGTTTAGATCAACTACGTCACCAGAAACTTTCGCTAGCTCAGCTAGACGAACTTCAGCAGACACTAGGCTCTTACGAGAAGTGAAACCGAATTTTGGTAGACGTTGTTTCAGAGGCATCTGACCGCCTTCGAAACCTGGACGAACACTGCCGCCAGAACGTGATTTTTGACCTTTGTGACCACGGCCACCAGTTTTACCTAGGCCTGAACCGATACCACGACCTACTCGCTTCGCAGAAGTTTTCGCGCCAGCAGCCGGTGCTAGAGTATTCAAACGCATTCTGATTACTCCTCAACTTTAACCATGTAGTAAACCTTGTTGATCATACCGCGAATACACGGAGTATCTTCAAGTTCTACTGTGTGGTTGATTTTACGAAGACCTAGACCGCGCAAAGTAGCTTTGTGCTTTGGCAGACGACCAATTGAGCTTTTAGTTTGAGTTACTTTAATAGTTGCCATGGTGTTCTTACTCCGAAATAGATTCAACAGTTAGACCACGTTTAGCAGCAACCATTTCTGGTGACTTCATGCTACCTAGTGCATCGATCGTTGCACGAACGATGTTGATAGGGTTCGTAGAACCGTACGCTTTAGATAGTACGTTGTGTACACCAGCAACTTCTAGTACTGCACGCATCGCACCACCTGCGATAACACCAGTACCTTCTGCAGCAGGCTGCATGTAAACTTTAGAGCCCGAATGGCGACCTTTCACTGGGTGGTGAAGAGTGCCTTCGTTTAGAGCGATCGTAGTCATGTTACGACGCGCTTTTTCCATTGCTTTTTGAATCGCTGCAGGTACTTCACGAGCTTTGCCGTAACCGAAACCTACACGACCGTTACCGTCACCAACTACTGTTAGTGCAGTGAAGCTCATGATTCGACCACCTTTAACCGTTTTAGAAACACGGTTAACTGCGATTAGCTTTTCTTGCAAATCATTCGCTTGAACTTGTTGTTCTTTAGCCATCTTCCAACCCTACCTTAGAATTTCAGACCAGCTTCGCGAGCAGATTCTGCTAGCGCCGCTACTCGACCGTGGTATTGGAAACCAGAACGATCAAATGCAACTGCAGTTACGCCCTTCTCTAGAGCGCGCTCAGCAATAGCTTTACCCACTGCTTTAGCTGCATCAACGTTACCAGTGTATTTCACTTGCTCACGGATCGCTTTTTCTACAGTAGAAGCTGCTGCGATAACCTCAGAGCCGTTAGCCGCGATAACCTGTGCGTACACGTGACGAGGAGTACGGTGTACAACTAGGCGAGTCGCACCCAGTTCTGCAATCTTACGACGTGCACGTGTAGCACGACGGATGCGAGATGCTTTCTTATCCATAGTGTTACCTTACTTCTTCTTAGCTTCTTTAGTACGCACATTTTCATCTGCGTAACGAACACCTTTGCCTTTGTATGGCTCAGGCTCACGGTAAGAACGAATGTCAGCCGCAA
Organism: Vibrio sp. 1978; assembly: GCF_033344345.1. Lineage (NCBI taxonomy): Bacteria > Pseudomonadati > Pseudomonadota > Gammaproteobacteria > Vibrionales > Vibrionaceae > Vibrio > Vibrio sp. 1978. The sequence goes on along the minus strand of NZ_JAWPOP010000008.1, from coordinate 89,664 downwards.
CTTGACCAACTAGTTGCTTGTCAGCACCAGTGATCACGATTTCAGTTTGGCTTGGACATTCAGCTTTAATACCCGCTGGCAACTCGTGCTCAACTGGGTGTGAGAAGCCTAGTGTTAGACCTACAGCGTTGCCTTTGATAGCAGCACGGTAACCTACACCTTTAAGAGTTAGCTTCTTAGTAAAGCCTTCAGTAACACCAACAACCATGTTGTTAACTAGAGCGCGAGCAGTACCTGCTTGAGCCCATGCGTTAGCAACACCTTCTTTAGGACCGAAAGTCAGGTTATTTTCTTCCTGAGCGATTACAACTGCGTTGTTAAGAACGCGAGTTAGTTCGCCTTTCGCACCTTTTACAGTGATTTCTTGGCCGTTTAGTTTCACCTCTACGCCAGCTGGAATAGCGACAGGTGCTTTTGCAACACGAGACATAGTCTACTCCTTATTAAGCTACGTAAGCGATGATTTCACCACCAAGACCTGCTTTACGTGCAGCGCGGTCTGACATAAGACCCTTGGAAGTAGAAACGATAGCAATACCAAGACCACCCATTACAGAAGGAAGTTCATCTTTCTTCTTGTAAACACGTAGACCTGGACGAGAAACACGTTTAAGTTGCTCGATTACTGGTTTAGCTTGGAAGTACTTAAGTGTAACTTCTAGCTCAGGTTTTGCTTCGCCTTCAACAGCGAAGTCAACGATGTAACCTTCAGCTTTTAGTAGTGCAGCAATTGCAACTTTAAGCTTTGAAGAAGGCATTTTTACAGCAACTTTGTTTGCTGCCTGACCGTTACGAACACGGGTCAGCATATCCGAAATCGGATCTTGCATGCTCATATGATTTACTCCAAATGATTAAGTGGCAATTACCAGCTAGCCTTACGAAGACCCGGAATCTCGCCTTTCATGCAAGCTTCACGAACCTTAATACGGCTTAGACCGAACTTACGTAGGTAACCGTGTGGACGACCAGTTTGGTTGCAACGGTTGCGCTGACGTGATGCACTTGAATCACGTGGAAGAGATTGCAGTGTAAGAACCGCGTTCCAACGATCTTCTTCAGATGCGTTTACATCGCTGATGATAGCTTTTAGCGCAGCACGCTTTTCAGCGAACTTAGCTACTAGCTTCGCACGTTTTGCTTCACGTGCTTTCATTGAATTTTTAGCCATAACAGTAACCCTTCACCTTACTTACGGAATGGGAAGTTAAAGGCAGCCAGCAGAGCACGGCCTTCCTCATCAGTACCAGCAGACGTCGTAATAGTGATGTCTAGACCGCGTACTCGATCAACTTTATCAAAGTCGATTTCCGGGAAGATGATTTGCTCGCGAACGCCCATGCTGTAGTTACCGCGACCGTCAAAAGACTTAGCGCTAACACCACGGAAGTCACGTACACGTGGAAGAGCGATGTTAATTAAACGCTCAAGAAAATCCCACATACGTTCGCCACGCAAGGTTACTTTACAACCGATAGGGTAGCCTTCACGGATTTTGAAACCTGCAACAGATTTGCGCGCTTTTGTGATAAGTGGCTTTTGACCAGAGATCGTTGCCATATCAGACGCTGCATTTTCTAGCAGTTTCTTATCGTTGATTGCTTCACCAACACCCATGTTTAGGGTGATTTTCTCGATTCTAGGGACTTGCATGACGCTTGTGTAACCGAACTGTTTGGTCAGTTCAGCGACTACAGACGACTTGTAGTAATCATGCAGTTTCGCCATAGTAGAACTCCAAATTACTTCTATTAGTTAGAAACGGTTTCGCCGTTAGACTTGAAGAAACGAACTTTTTTGCCGTCTTCAAAACGGAAACCGATACGGTCAGCTTTACCAGTAGCTGCGTTAAAGATAGCCACGTTAGAAACGTCGATAGCTGCTTCTTGCTCTACGATACCGCCTTGGATACCCATAGCTGGAACAGGTTTCTGATGTTTCTTAACTAGGTTGATACCTTCAACGATAACTTTACCAGTTGCTAGAACCTTAGTTACTTTACCTTTCTTGCCTTTGTCTTTACCAGCAAGAACGATTACTTCGTCATTACGACGGATTTTAGCTGCCATTTCTACGTGCTCCTTACAGAACTTCTGGAGCCAGTGAAACGATCTTCATGAACTTATCGCCACGAAGTTCGCGTGTCACAGGACCAAAGATACGTGTACCGATTGGTTGCTCAGTATTGTCGTTTAGCAATACGCAAGCATTTCGGTCGAAGCGAATGACAGAACCGTCAGGACGACGTACGCCTTTACGGGTGCGCACTACCACCGCCTTCAGAACATCACCTTTTTTAACTTTACCGCGAGGGATTGCTTCCTTCACAGTAACTTTGATGACGTCACCGATATGTGCATAACGGCGGTGAGAGCCACCCAGAACCTTAATACACATTACGCTGCGTGCGCCTGAGTTATCAGCTGCGTCCAGCATACTTTGCATTTGGATCATGTTAGTGCTCCGCTAAATATTAATAACTAGACCCATCACGGGTCGGGCTGCCTCTTTAAAAGGGACGCGAATTGTACCACCCTTTTTTGTGATTGGGTAGTCAAAAAATAAACGGCTCCAAAAATATTTTGGAGCCGCTTTAGTTTCATAGAATTAACGAGATTAAATCTTCGCCTTTTCTAGAACTTTTACCAAAGTCCAAGACTTAGTCTTAGACAGTGGACGACACTCTGCGATTTCAACTGTGTCGCCTAGGCCACACTCGTTGTTCTCGTCATGTGCGTGTACTTTAGTCGTACGTTTTACGTATTTACCGTAGATTGGGTGTTTTACGAAACGTTCGATAGCAACAGTGATAGACTTGTCCATCTTGTCGCTAACAACACGACCTTGTTGAGTACGTTTTACTTCGCTCATTATGCGCCTGCCTTCTCAGTCAAAACAGTTTTCACACGTGCGATATCACGGCGTACAGCTTTCAGAGTATGAGTTTGCTGTAGTTGACCAGTCGCAGCTTGCATGCGCAAGTTGAACTGTTCGCGTAGCAAATTCATTAGCTCAGCGTTAAGCTCTTCAACGCTTTTCTCGCGTAGATCTTGTGCTTTCATCACATCACCTGCTTAGTTACAAATGTAGTTTTGAAAGGCAGTTTACGTGCCGCAAGACGGAACGCTTCACGTGCCAATTCTTCAGGTACACCACCCATTTCGTACATAACCTTACCAGGTTGGATTTGGGCTACCCAGTACTCAACGTTACCTTTACCCTTACCTTGACGAACTTCAAGTGGTTTTTCTGTGATTGGTTTGTCTGGGAACACACGGATCCAGATTTTACCTTGACGCTTAACGTGACGTGTCATTGCACGACGTGCCGCTTCGATTTGACGAGCAGTTAGACGACCACGGCCAACAGCTTTAAGACCGAATTCGCCGAAGCTTACATCAGTACCTTTAGCTAGACCACGGTTACGACCAGTCTGAACCTTACGGAACTTAGTACGTTTAGGTTGTAGCATCTGTCGACTCCTTACTTACGGCCTTTACGCTGCTTCTTAGGCTTGTCGCCTTTAGGCTCTACAGCGTTAGCTGCTGGCATACCACCTAGGATTTCACCTTTGAAGATCCAAGTTTTAATGCCGATCACACCGTATTGAGTGTGAGCCGAAGAAGTTGCGTAATCAATGTCAGCACGTAGAGTGTGTAGAGGCACACGGCCTTCACGGTACCACTCTGAACGTGCGATTTCAGCGCCGCCTAGACGACCGCTTACTTCCACTTTGATACCTTTAGCGCCTAGGCGCATTGCGTTTTGTACTGCGCGCTTCATAGCACGACGGAACATAACACGACGCTCTAGCTGAGACGCGATGCTATCACCAACAAGTTGCGCATCTAGTTCAGGCTTACGTACTTCAGCGATGTTAATTTGCGCTGGTACACCTGCAATTTTAGCTACAGCTGCGCGTAGCTTCTCAACGTCTTCACCTTTCTTACCGATAACAACGCCTGGACGAGCAGTGTGAATAGTCACACGGATGCTCTTAGCAGGACGCTCGATAACGATACGTGATAGAGACGCTTTTTTCAGTTCACTTGTAAGGAACTGACGTACCTTGAAGTCGCCGTCTAGGTTGTCAGCGAAATCTTTGGTGTTAGCAAACCATGTAGCATTCCAAGGCTTAACGATGCCTAGACGAATACCATTTGGATGTACTTTTTGACCCATTGCTTACTCTCCTAGTCTCTAGCGATCTGCTACAACAACAGTGATGTGGCTTGAACGCTTCAAGATACGATCCGCACGACCTTTAGCACGAGGCATAATACGCTTCATGGTTGGGCCTTCATCTACAAAGATTTTTGCGACATTCAGATCGTCAATATCTGCACCTTCGTTGTGCTCCGCGTTAGCGATAGCAGACTCTAGAACTTTCTTAACTAGTGCAGCAGCTTTTTTGTTGCTGAACGTTAGGATTTCTAGAGCTTGGTCAACAGATTTACCACGGATTAGATCCGCAACTAAGCGAGCTTTCTGAGGCGAAATGCGAGCAAAGTTATGTTTAGCAATTGCTTCCATTATCTACTCCTTAGCGCTTCTTAGCTTTCTTATCCGCAGCGTGACCGCGGTAAGTGCGTGTTGGTGCGAATTCACCCAGTTTGTGACCGATCATTTCATCAGTTACAAATACTGGTACGTGCTGACGACCATTATGGACAGCGATGGTCAAACCGATCATCGTAGGGATGATCATTGAACGACGGGACCAAGTCTTAATAGGCTTTTTGTCTCCGCTTTCCACCGCTTTCTCTACCTTCTTCAGCAAGTGTAGGTCAATAAAAGGACCTTTCTTGAGAGAACGTGGCATGGCGATTCCTCTTTATATAGATTACTTGTTACGACGACGTACGATGTACTTGTCAGTGCGTTTGTTCTTACGAGTCTTGAAGCCTTTAGTAGGCATACCCCAAGGAGATACTGGGTGACGACCACCAGAAGTACGGCCTTCACCACCACCATGTGGGTGGTCAATCGGGTTCATTACAACACCACGAACCGTTGGACGGATACCGCGATGGCGTGATGCACCTGCTTTACCAAGTTCACGTAGCATGTGCTCAGAGTTACCAACTTCACCGATTGTTGCACGGCCTTCAGAAAGAACTTTGCGCATCTCGCCAGAACGTAGACGGATAGTTACGTACGCACCGTCGCGAGCAACGATTTGAGCGTAAGCACCAGCCGAACGAGCTAGCTGACCACCTTTACCAGGCTTAAGTTCAACGTTATGTACTGTTGAACCTACTGGGATATTACGCATTGGTAGAGTGTTACCAGCTTTGATTGGTGCATCAACACCAGACTGAATAACATCACCAGCTACAACACCTTTAGGTGCTAGGATGTAGCGACGCTCACCGTCTTTGTAAAGAACTAGAGCAATGTTTGCGCTACGGTTTGGATCGTATTCAAGACGCTCAACTGTCGCTGGAATACCATCTTTAGTACGTTTGAAGTCAACTACACGGTAGTGATGCTTGTGACCACCGCCGATGTGACGTACTGTGATACGACCCTTGTTGTTACGACCACCGTTCTTAGAGTTTTTCTCTAGAAGAGGTGCGTATGGCTTGCCCTTGTGTAGGTCAGCGTTAACAACTTTAACAACGTGACGACGACCAGGGGAAGTCGGCTTACATTTAACAATAGCCATTTTTAACTACTCCTGTTATTCCGCGCCGCCAACGAAGTCAAGATCTTGACCTTCTTTCAAAGTAACGTACGCTTTCTTAACGTCGCTGCGGCGACCTTGGCGTAGACCTTGACGTTTGGTCTTACCCTTAGTGATAAGAGTATTTACAGACTTAACTTCAACTTCAAATAGCTTTTCTACAGCTGCTTTGATCTCTTTTTTAGTCGCATCTTTAGCTACTTTGAAAACGATAGTGTTCGCTTTCTCAGCTGCCATAGTTGCTTTTTCAGAGATGTGCGGTGCACGTAGAACTTTTAGGATACGCTCTTCAGTGATCATGCTAGCATTTCCTCTACTTGCTTAACTGCTTCTGCAGTCATTACAACTTTGTCAAACGCGATTAGAGATACTGGATCGATACCAGCAACATCACGTGCGTCAACTTTGTATAGGTTACGAGCAGCTAGGAATAGATTCTCATCTACTTCGCTAGTCACGATTAGAGCGTCAGTTAGCTCAAGCTCTTTAAGCTTAGCAACTAGCTCTTTAGTCTTTGGTGCTTCAACTGAGAAGTTATCAACAACGATTAGACGCTCTTGACGAACAAGCTCAGAAAGAATGCTCTTCATAGCACCACGGTACATTTTTTTGTTTACTTTTTGGCTGTGATCTTGTGGTTTCGCAGCAAAAGTAACACCACCTGTACGCCAGATTGGGCTACGGATTGTACCAGCACGCGCACGGCCAGTACCTTTTTGACGCCATGGCTTAGCGCCACCGCCAGAAACTTCTGAACGTGTTTTTTGAGCACGAGTACCTTGACGAGCACCTGCTGCGTACGCAACAACTACTTGGTGTACAAGAGCTTCGTTAAACTCACGTCCGAAAGTAGTTTCGGAAACAGTTAGTGCATCGGCACCTTTAACCATTAGTTCCATTACTTACTCCTGAGACGTTATGCTTTAACAGCTGGTTTAACGATCACGTTGCCGCCAGTTGCGCCTGGGACTGCACCTTTAATAAGAAGCAGGTTGCGCTCAGCGTCAACACGTACGATCTCTAGGTTTTGAGTCGTTACACGCTCAGCACCCATGTGACCTGCCATTTTCTTGCCTTTAAATACGCGACCTGGAGTCTGACATTGACCGATAGAACCAGGAGCACGGTGAGACAATGAGTTACCGTGAGTCATATCTTGAGTACGGAAGTTCCAACGCTTAACAGCGCCTTGGAAACCTTTACCCTTAGATGTACCAGTAACGTCTACTTTCTTAGTTTCGTTGAATAGTTCAACAGTTAGTTCTGAACCAACTTCGAACTCTTCGCCGTTTTCTAAACGGAATTCCCAAAGACCGCGACCAGCTTCAACGCCAGCTTTAGCAAAGTGACCTGCTTCAGCTTTGTTTACACGGTTAGCTTTCTTAGAACCAGCTGTAACCTGGATTGCTGCGTAGCCGTCAGTTTCAAGAGTTTTCACTTGAGAAACACGGTTAGCTTCAACCTCAACAACTGTTACTGGGATAGAAACGCCTTCTTCAGTAAATACGCGGGTCATGCCCACTTTACGACCGATTAGACCAATCATACTTCTAATCTCCCTTAACCTAGGCTAATTTGAACGTCAACGCCCGCAGCAAGGTCTAGACGCATTAGAGCATCAACAGTCTTGTCTGTTGGCTCAACGATGTCGATTAGACGCTTGTGAGTACGGATTTCGTACTGGTCACGTGCTTTCTTGTTAACGTGTGGAGAGATAAGAACTGTGAAACGCTCTTTACGAGTTGGCAGTGGGATTGGACCACGAACCTGTGCGCCAGTGCGCTTAGCTGTTTCAACGATTTCCGCTGTAGAAGCATCGATTAGTTTGTAATCGAAAGCTTTTAGGCGGATACGGATACGTTGGTTCTGCATGAGACAGAGCTCCAAATTTAATAAATTACACAAACAATATCGCCACTCAAACTCGTCAAGACGAGAGAATGCCGATTGATTTATGTGAAACCGTAGCATCCAAGATTAGGACGCATTGTCAGTTAATTTTCGATTAACTATCCCTATATGCCAAAGTCACCTTTGAGGATAGTTTTTCCGAAGAAAAGATAGCTAATTGTATTAACCGCGAACATAAGCTGAGTATACATTACCTTGCAAATCCTTAGATTTGCTCGCTCCTCACTGCTCATTGGTTCACAACTGGCTTAACCAGTGCGCTGCATTATACAGATCACACTTTAGGTTGCAAGCGCTGAGTGAAAAATAATCGGGAATATTCCAAACCCCATACATCCCTCTTCGCTTGGTAGCCATTAAACAAAAAGGACGCCGAAGCGCCCTTTTCTAAACTGTAATCGTAATAGCGGCTGCTATTATTTCTTACCGCTTGATAGTGCACCGAAACGCTTGTTGAAGCGATCAACACGGCCGCCTGTATCAACGATACGTTGCTTACCAGTGTAGAATGGGTGACACTTGTCACATACGTCTAGGTGGATAGACTCTTTACCTAGAGTAGAGTTGAACTCAAAAGAGTTGCCGCAAGAACAAGTCGCTTTTACTGCTTTGTATTCTGGGTGGATACCAGCTTTCATGGGATAACCTCAATAGTAGGCCGTGTCGCTATACGAATCTAAGCCGCACACCACACGCAATTAATAATAAAATGGGATACCGCATCAACTAATTGCCGAAGCCATATCTCAAGGCGCGATATAGTAAAGAATCACATTGCTCGGATCAACACATTTGGCAACTTTTTCGCCACTTTTTTAGCCAGACTAATCATAGAGGCACGATTCACGCTGAATCGCATTGCTTTACTCGAATTTCCATACCGATTTTAATAGACTCTCATTTCCTTTCCCTCTTTTTTAATAGCTAAGAATTTATGCGTCCAACCATTGCTAGAGTGGCATTACCCGTTCCGCTCGACAAACAATTTGATTACGCCATTCCGGGGCACCTGTTTCCGATCATTGGTGGACGCGTTTCCGTACCTTTTGGACGCCAAACGTTAGTTGGCATCGTCACCGCGATGGTTAATCACTCGGACTTTCCCAAAGATCAACTCAAGCCAATCAAAGCAGTTCTTGATTCTCAGCCGATATGGTCTGAAAAGCTTTATTCGTTGCTGACTTGGTGCAGCCAGTTCTACCAATACCCACTTGGAGATACGCTACACAATGCGATGCCAGCAGCTCTACGTAAAGGAAAGCCTGCAGATTTTGCGACGCTACAAGAGTGGCAAATTACCGAATCCGGTAAAGACAAGCTGATGCAAGGGCTTGATCGTCGAGCGGTCAAACAACAGAAGGTCTTGCAAATGTTGGTTAACGGCGCTTTGCCTCACCAGGAATTTGTCGACCAAGAGATAGCCTCAACAGTACTAAAGTCTTTAGAAGAGAAAGGCTGGATTGAACGTATCGAGAAAAAGCCTGTAATCACCCAGTGGGGACAGCACGTTGAATGCGACGTCGAAAAGCCAAAGCTCAACCACGAACAAGCGCTGGCTATTGCGAGTGTAAATAGCCAAACAGGTTTTGCCTCCTATTTATTAGAAGGCGTCACGGGCTCAGGTAAGACAGAAGTGTACCTCAACCTGATCAAGCCGGTCTTAGAGAAAGGTAAACAAGCCTTGGTTTTAGTACCAGAGATTGGCTTAACGCCCCAAACCATCAACCGCTTTAAACGCCGTTTTAATGTGCCAGTTGACGTCATCCACTCCGGGTTAAACGAGACGGAGCGTCTGAATGCGTGGCTTTCTGCACGCGACAAAGCGGCCGGAATCATTATCGGCACACGCTCTGCCCTACTCGCGCCTTTTGCTGATCTCGGGATTATCATTGTGGACGAGGAACATGACACCTCTTACAAACAGCAAGATAGCTTGCGTTATCATGCACGCGATGTTGCTGTAATGCGCGCTCATAAAGAACAAGTTCCGATTGTTCTGGGCTCAGCCACACCTGCACTGGAGACATTGCACAATGCCTTGTCAGGCAAATATCACCATTTAACACTAACCCAACGAGCTGGCTCTGCCGTGCCAACCACTAATAAAGTGTTAGATGTAAAAGGTCAGTATTTAGAAAGTGGCTTATCTGCCCAACTGATTGCCGAGATGCGCAAGCATTTAAAAGCGGGCAATCAAGTAATGTTGTTTCTTAACCGTCGAGGCTTTTCGCCCGCTTTGATGTGCCATGAATGCGGTTGGATTGCAGAATGTAAACGCTGTGATGCGTACTATACGTTCCACCATTACAGCAACGAAATACGCTGCCATCACTGCGGCTCACAACAACCGGTGATTCATCAATGTCAGGGGTGTGGTTCAACCCAATTGGTTACCGTCGGCGTAGGAACGGAACAACTCGAACAACAATTGGCTCAGTTATTTCCAGAATACAACGCCATTCGCATCGACAGAGACAGCACACGTCGCAAAGGTAGTTTGGAAGATGCCCTTGAATCGATTCGCAAAGGTGAACATCAAATTCTGATTGGCACCCAAATGCTGGCTAAGGGGCACCATTTTCCAAATGTAACGCTCGTTGCTCTTTTGGATGTTGATGGCTCTCTCTATAGTAGTGACTTCCGCGCTTCCGAGCGACTAGCGCAGTTGTTTATTCAGGTCGCAGGTCGTGCCGGCCGCGCAAGTAAACCTGGCGAGGTTATCCTACAAACCCACCATCCTGAGCACAGCTTGCTGCAGGCCCTGCTTCAAAAAGACTATCGCCACTTTGCTATGACTGCTCTGGAAGAACGCAAACTGGCTCAGCTTCCGCCTTATAGTTTCTTGACTCTGTTTAAAGCAGAGGCGAACCAAAGTGAGGTAGTTGAAGACTTCCTGCGTCAGGTTCGCTTTACGTTAGAGTCACACCCTCTGTTCGATGATTCCTGCATGGTGTTAGGCCCTACTCCTTCACCTTTGGCCAAGCGGGCTGGTAAATACCGTTGGCAACTATTACTGCAAACTCAGCATCGTTCATTGATGCAAAAGTTATTAACCAGTGCCAAACCTGCTATTGAGTTGTTGCCAAATGCTAAGAAAGTACGCTGGAATTTAGACATAGAACCACAAGATCTCAGCTAGCAAACGTTTAACTATGTAATGAATTACCATTTAATGTGACCAGAATCACACCAAGATTACAATTTTTGTTAAACAGACCGTAACTTTCACTTTAGAAATGAATAGACTATCCAAATTAGAAAAGTCTAAAGTGACTTGTTTGCACAGGCTTAGATTAAAACAATGACTATTCCCACAAATTGATATCGCGGTGAAGAATCCATTTTCCCACTCGTTAACACGAACTGAGCGAAGAGCAAATACAGCTCTAACTCGGTTTGATTACTCTGATTTCAAACCGGAATAACGTCATCTTGGCAAAAAATAAATGAGAGGTTAAAAACTATGGCGACAATGAAGGATGTTGCCCAGCTTGCGGGAGTGTCTACGGCTACGGTATCTCGAGCCTTAATGAATCCAGAGAAAGTCTCTTCTTCTACAAGAAAGAGAGTAGAAGATGCCGTACTTGAAGCGGGTTATTCTCCAAACTCATTAGCGCGTAACTTACGTAGAAACGAATCAAAAACCATTGTTACTATCGTTCCCGACATCTGTGATCCTTATTTTTCTGAAATTATTCGCGGTATTGAAGATGCAGCCATGGAACATGGCTATCTAGTCCTGCTGGGCGATAGCGGACAACAGAAGAAACGCGAAAGCTCTTTCGTTAACCTCGTATTTACTAAGCAGGCAGATGGAATGCTACTGCTTGGTACAGATCTACCATTCGATGTCAGTAAGCCAGAGCAAAAGAACTTACCTCCGATGGTAATGGCGTGTGAATTTGCGCCTGAACTCGAGCTTCCGACAGTACATATTGATAACCTGACCTCTGCATTTGAAGCGGTGAATTACCTGACCCAATTAGGTCATAAACGCATTGCTCAAATCTCTGGACCAGATACAGCAATATTGTGTCAGTTCCGCCAGCAAGGCTACCAACAAGCCCTGCGCCGTGCCGGCATCAATAAAGATCCACAATATAGTGTCATTACTGAGTTCTCTTTTGATGGCGGAGCAAAAGCCGTTCGTAAACTGCTCGAATTGCCAGAACCACCAACGGCTATTTTCTGTCACTGTGACACAATGGCCATCGGCGCAATTCAAGAAGCGAAAAAGCTTGGCTTACGAGTACCGCAAGATCTCTCTGTTGTGGGCTTTGATGACATTAACTTCGCTCAGTACTGCGATCCACCGTTGACCACCATCTCTCAACCTCGCTATGAGATTGGTCGACAAGCGATGCTAATGATGCTCGAGATGTTAAAAGGCCACGACGTGCATTCAGGCTCGCGTCTGCTTGAAACTAATCTCGTCATTCGTGGAAGTGCAGCGCCACCACAGCGCCCTTAACCTAAAGATTAGGTATTCATCCCCAAAGCGGTGCTAAGGCGCCGCTTTTTTATTTACCCCTCCTGCTTTTTGTGTATCCCTGAATAAATGTAAGCGAGAACGGAAACACACTCCTACACTCGGGCGTTGTCGCGCTTTAGCTATCAAGATTCTATCAATAGGGTGTTTTCTCAACTCGTTCTGGATTAACATATTTGCAAGAATCCTTGATGACCAGAAATAACCGTGGCAAATAGAGATTATGTAAGACGGGGGCGAGGCGCCCCAAAAAAGTCGACAAAAAAACAGCCGCCGAGAAGAAAAAAACCTTGGCGCAGTGGCCTGCTCGCTATCTTGCTCGTGGGCGGTTTTGGCTATGGTCTTTACCTTTTGAGTAGCGACCCAGAACCTAAACAACCAGTCGTGAAGCAGCCAACAACCACTGTAAGCAAACCAAAGCCGAAAAAAGACTTGCCGCCACCACCAGAAGAAAAATGGGAATATGTTGAGTCACTACCGAAACGTGAAGTTGAAGTTGTGGCCAAAGAAATTGAAGTTTCTAAAATTCCTTACATCATGCAGTGTGGCGCGTACAAAACCCAGGCACAAGCCGAAGAGCGTAAGCTTGCAATCGCGTTCCAAGGGATGTCGAGCAAGATTCGTAAGAAAGAAGGCAGTTCATGGTATCGCGTGGTGCTAGGTCCGTATAAGTTCAAACGTGATGCAGAACGTGACCGTCATAAACTGCAACGCGCGAAAATCGAGCCGTGTGCGATTTGGAAAGAAAATCTTTAAACTCAGGCCCTAGGAGCTAAGATCCTAGGGCCTTTCTTTTTGCCCCCTTGAATCCCCATTTCTCCTCCCCCATATACTGAATTAAATCCAAAGAGAAATAATCAAGAGGTCGACTGTGACTACCATTGTATCTGTACGTCGAAATAATAAAGTCGTCATCGCGGGTGATGGCCAAGTATCTCTAGGCAATACCGTAATGAAAGGTAATGCGCGCAAAGTTCGCCGCCTGTACAACAACCAAGTACTAGCGGGCTTTGCCGGCGGTACTGCGGATGCCTTCACCCTTTTTGAGCGCTTCGAAAGCAAACTGCAAATGCACCAAGGTCACCTAACCAAAGCGGCAGTTGAGCTAGCTAAAGACTGGCGTAGCGATCGTGCTTTGCGCAAGCTCGAAGCCTTACTTGCCGTTGCCGACGAAACCGCATCGTTAATCATTACCGGTAATGGTGATGTCGTACAGCCAGAACATGACCTGATTGCGATTGGCTCTGGTGGTGCTTACGCACAAGCTGCCGCAACCGCCCTACTAGAAAACACAGATCTAGATGCTCGTGAGATCGCGGAAAAAGCTCTCAATATCGCGGGTGATATTTGTGTCTTCACTAACCATCACCACACGGTAGAAGAGCTAGACTCAACAGTAGAGCCTGAAAAACCAACCGCGTAATCGTAACGAAGTAAGGAAAGAATATGTCTGAAATGACGCCTCGCGAAATCGTTCATGAATTGAACCGCCACATTATCGGTCAAGAAAAAGCCAAACGTTCGGTTGCGATTGCACTGCGTAACCGCTGGCGCCGCATGCAGCTTGAAGAAAGCTTGCGTGCCGAAGTGACGCCAAAAAACATCTTGATGATTGGCCCTACTGGTGTTGGTAAGACTGAAATCGCACGACGCCTAGCAAAACTGGCAAATGCCCCTTTCATCAAAGTTGAAGCGACAAAATTCACCGAAGTGGGTTACGTTGGTAAAGAAGTTGAAACCATCATCCGTGACCTAACCGATGTCGCTGTGAAAATGACGCATCAACAAGCGATGGAGAAAGTGAAATTCCGCGCAGAAGAGCAAGCGGAAGAACGCATTCTTGATGCGCTACTGCCACCAGCACGTGATAGCTGGGGTCAAGCAGAGCAAACGGAAGAGTCTTCTCACACTCGCCAGATCTTCCGTAAGAAACTGCGTGAAGGCCAACTAGACGATAAAGAAATTGAAATCGACGTAGCCGCACCGCAGATGGGCGTAGAGATCATGGCGCCTCCTGGTATGGAAGAGATGACTAACCAGCTGCAAGGCATGTTCCAAAACCTGGCAGGCGACACTAAGAAAAAACGTAAGCTGAAAATCAAAGACGCAATGAAAGCGTTAGCGGAAGAAGAAGCGGCGAAACTGGTAAACCAAGAAGAGCTAAAAGAAGCAGCGATTTTCAACGTTGAAAACAACGGCATCGTATTTATCGATGAGATCGACAAGATCTGTAAACGCGGCGAGAGCTCAGGCCCAGACGTTTCACGCGAAGGTGTTCAGCGCGACCTACTTCCATTGATTGAAGGCAGCACGGTATCAACCAAGCACGGCATGGTAAAAACAGACCACATTCTGTTTGTTGCATCTGGTGCATTCCAAGTGGCAAAACCATCTGACTTGATCCCAGAATTGCAAGGCCGTCTACCAATTCGTGTTGAGCTAGAAGCACTAAGCAGCAACGACTTCAAACGCATTCTGACAGAACCAAAAGCCTCTCTAACAGAGCAGTACGTTGCATTGATGAAAACGGAAGATGTGGACATCGAATTCACAGAAGACGGCATCACGCAAATCGCGGAAGCGGCATGGACGGTCAACGAAAGCACAGAAAACATCGGTGCTCGTCGCTTACACACCGTTATGGAACGCTTAATGGATGAAATCTCTTACGATGCAGCAGAGCAATCTGGCGCTAAATTCGTTATTGATTCCGCTTATGTGAAAGAGCGCCTAGGCGACACGATTGAAGATGAAGATCTAAGCCGCTTTATTCTTTAATCGTAATCTATCCCACCAAAGCCCAGAGCCTTGTTTCTGGGCTTTTTGTTTAGAATGGCGGTGACTTTGACTACGCCTAAATCAAAAGATCTCGTCATTCTAGCGAGCTCAAGCGAGACTAAGAATCTAGTAACAGCACACCCTATTCTTTCCCACTAACCTTAACCACCACACAATCGGATGATAGATTCTGAACCACCTCGTTCCTCGTTATTCAGAATGACGGTTACTTTGACAACAGCTAAATCAAAGGCCTGGTCATTCTAGCGAGCTCAAGCGAGACTAAGAATCTAATAGCAGTGTTCTCCGTACCCTTCACTTTCCAAAAAGAGGGCTATTTTATTGCCTCAAATATCGAAACTGCTTTCCTTCTACTTCACCCTTTGACTTCTAGTTGAGTTGTTTTAGGTCAATAGCGTATCTGCCTCTTTGTGCTTATACTGGGCACATTGGTTACTAGCACGAAATTTCCATGAAACAATCTTTACAGATCTGGCTTGAAGCCGCTCGCCCAAAAACACTACCTCTGGCATTAGTCTCTATCTTAACGGGTAGTGTACTCGCCTACTCGGCGGGTCATTTTTCACTGACAATTGCCATCATGGCTTTCGTAACCGCGACGTTACTGCAAATTCTGTCCAACCTGGCAAACGACTATGGCGATGCCGTTCAAGGTACAGATAACGACAAACGCCTTGGCCCATTACGAGCGATGCAGTCTGGCGCGGTAAGTGCGAAACAGATGAAACAGGCGATTATCTTTAACATCGTTCTGACCGCCATTTCTGGCTTAGTGTTAGTTTTTTATTCACTAAGCTCACTGGAAAGCATTGTGACGTTTATCGGACTGGGAATTTTAGCCATCCTAGCGGCGATTGCTTACACCATGGGTAGCAAGCCATACGGTTACGTGGGGCTTGGCGATATTTCAGTTTTCTTGTTTTTTGGTTTACTCGGCGTATCCGGTACCTACTTCTTGCATACCGGTCACGTAGACACCACGCTATTCTTACCTGCTTTAGGCTGCGGTTTACTCGCTGTTGCAGTACTCAACATCAACAATATGCGTGATATCGAGAACGACCGAGAGTGTGGTAAACGCACAGTCGCAGTGCGATTGGGTCAACGCAAAGCCAAGCAGTACCACTTTGTTTTACTTGGCGGTGCTATTCTTGCCTTTGCGGCTTACTTGTTAATTCAAGACAAACCCGTTTGGATTAGCTTGCCATTTTTACTTAGTATTTATTTCGTGGCCGATCATGGCAAAGCGGTTTGGCATACACAAAAGCCCGCTCAGATAGCACCAATGATGCCAGTCATCGTGAAATGCTCTTTAGTCACCAACGTTTTGTTTGCAACAATTGTGGTAGCTCAAACTCTAGTAAGTTAAAAAAGGATTGTCATTGCATTGACTTAATGCCTAGATATACTCAAAGACAACCAATTTCTGTTTAGAAAGGTACGCTATGGAATACAATACCTCAGCACTCTGTGATATCTACCTCGATCAGGTAGATGTGGTTGAACCAATGTTCAGTAATTTTGGCGGTCGCGCTTCATTTGCCGGGCAAATCACCACCATCAAGTGTTTTGAAGATAATTCGTTGATCCGCGAGACATTAGAGCAAGATGGACTTGGTCGCGTTTTGTTAATTGACGGTGGCGGTTCCCTACGTAAAGCCCTTATCGATGCAGAAATCGCAACTATTGCGGAAGAAAACGAGTGGGAAGGCATTGTCGTTTACGGCTGTGTTCGTGAAGTAGATGAACTTGAAGATATGAACTTAGGCATTCAAGCCCTCGCCTCTATTCCTGTTGGAGCGACCAGCCAGGGTAATGGCGAATTGGATGTACCAGTCAACTTTGGCGGCGTCAGCTTTTTACCTGAAGATTATATTTATGCCGATAGCACCGGAATTATCCTGTCGCCTGAGCCATTGAATATTGATTTAGAGTTGGATGAAGAAGAATAACGGGTCTTAGGTACCTAAGTTATAGGACCTTGTCTTGGCTATCAGCATCGAGCTTGTCCTAACGATTTTCAACTTGCCCAAAACACAAACACCCGCTTAACGCGGGTGTTTTTAATTTGGAATGAAGAAGCCGAATTATTCCACTTCGTCCATTTTGCCAAGTAGTGCACGAATGCGCTCTTGCCATTGCGCGTGCTCTTGTTGTGCTTGCTGTGCTTTTTGCTCTAGCTCTTCACGTTGAGAGCGAAGCTCGTTCGCTTCTTCCGCAAGTTTTGCTTTATCTTCTTTCAGCTCTTCGACTTCCATCTGAAGAAGAGTGATTGTGTCAACTGCAGTTTGAATTTTAGATTCTAGTTGTTCTAGTACTTCAAAAGACATCTTGGCCTACCTATGTTATTCCGTTGGGACGATGTGCGAGATTGATGCACACCTAACCTATATAAGGTTCATTCTACTCAGCGTCGCGATGAGAAACACTCACTATATTCGATATTTCGCATCATTCGGTCAAAAAATCGGCGCAATCTCACTAAACGCTGACTTTTCTTATCGCCGAAGCATTTTTGAGCAAGGATTTTGCCTCTCCCCACGCTGAAAATCGCCCTAAGTATTGATCAAATTCAAGTTAGATAAAGTAAAAGCTCCGCAAAAAGGCAAACGTTTACCCTACGTTGTGATAGAATCGCCGCGCAAATTCTTCTTCCCTCTTGCTTACTTGGAGACATCATGAAACGCGATTTAGCAATGGCATTTTCCCGTGTGACTGAAGGTGCAGCTTTGGCTGGTTACAAATGGCTTGGCCGTGGCGATAAAAATGCAGCCGATGGCGCAGCTGTTGAAGTTATGCGCATCCTACTGAACAAAACAGATATCAGTGGTGAAATTGTCATTGGTGAGGGTGAAATCGATGATGCGCCAATGCTATACATTGGTGAGCAAGTGGGTATTGGTGGTGATGAAGTGGATATTGCAGTCGACCCGATTGAAGGGACTCGCATGACCGCAATGGGGCAATCCAACGCACTAGCCGTACTTGCCGCAGGTGAGAAAGGCAGCTTTCTTAAAGCGCCAGATATGTACATGGAAAAACTGGTTGTTGGCCCTGGTGCAAAAGGCGCAATTGATTTAGAAAAGCCGTTAAAAGAGAACCTAGAGAACGTAGCAAAAGCCCTGAACAAACCACTTGATACCTTAGTCGTTATTACCCTTGCGAAACCTCGCCACGATGACGTTATTGCAGAAATGCAAGCAATGGGCGTACGTGTCTTTGCGGTGCCTGATGGTGACGTGGCTGCCTCTATTCTGACTTGTATGCCAGACAGTGAAGTGGACATGATGTACTGTATTGGCGGCGCGCCAGAAGGGGTCGTATCAGCCGCGGTGATTCGAGCGCTAGACGGTGACATGCACGGTCGTCTACTTCCGCGTCACGAAGTAAAAGGCGATACTGAAGAAAACCGCATTTACGGCGCAGACGAACTAAAACGCTGCGATGAAATGGGCGTAAAAGCGAATGTTGTCCTCAAAATGGAAGACATGGCTCGTAGCGACAATGTGGTATTTTCAGCTACAGGCATCACTAAAGGTGACTTGCTGGAAGGCATCTCTCGCCAAGGCAATATCGCAACCACAGAAACGCTGCTCGTGCGTGGTCGATGCCGTACTATTCGTCGCATTAAGTCGACTCACTACCTAGATCGTAAAGATCCAGAAGTGCGTGATATTATTCTTTAAGCATTTCTCGAGGCTCTAGCCAATCTGAGTTGGAGCCTTTCTTTCTCACACTCGTTCCTCGCTGTTCAAAATGACGGTTACCACAGCAAGCGCTAAATCAAAAGAGTTCGTCACTCTCGCGAGCTCCAGCGAGACTAAAAAATCCAGTAACAAGCAAACTCCTATTCTCTCCCTCTCACCATAACTCCTACACAGCCGGACGATAGATTCTGAATCACACTCGTTCCTCGTTGTTTAGAATGACGGTGACTTTAATAAGCTCTAAATCAAAAGAACTCGTCATTCTAGCGAGCTCCAGCGAGACTAAGAATCTAATAACAGCAAACTCCTATTCTCTCCCTCTCACCATAACCATAACCATTGCACAACCGAACGATAGATTCTGAAGCACACTCGTTTCTCGCTGTTCAGAGTGGCGATATATATTGGTTCGCATGAACATAGACCCAACAGATCCCCACTCAAACTAAGTCAACACTTTTCTTTACTAACCCTGTCGCGCATAATATGTACTGACGTATAAATGGTGGGTATATGAAGACCGTAGATAGGATATTGCAAATCGTTAAGCGTGATGGTTCCGTCACTGCAAAACAACTCTCTTCTGAGCTAGGTATGACAACCATGGGGGCGCGTCAGCACCTGCAGAGTTTAGAAGATGATGGCATCCTGTCTATTCATGACGTCAAAGTCAAAGTAGGTCGCCCTGCTCGTCATTGGTCTCTCACTCAAAAAGGTCATGAGCAATTTGCTGACCGTCACGGTGAGTTGACCATTCAATTTATAGAAGCTGTCGAACACATTTTTGGCAAAGATGGACTGGACAAAGTCACATCGGAAAGAGAAAAACTCACGTTACAAAGTTATCGTCAGCACCTTGAGCAATGCAACTCTCTGCAAAGCAAACTAGAAACTCTTGTGACACTCAGAGAACAAGAAGGCTATATGACCGAGCTTGAGCAAGATGAGAACGGATTTATCTTGATCGAAAATCACTGTCCGATTTGTAAAGCCGCAACTCGCTGCCCAAGCTTGTGCCAATCAGAATTAAGTGTCTTTCAGTCTTTACTTGGACGTGACACCAAAGTAGAGCGTACCGAACACATCATTAGTGGCCAAAGACGCTGCGTTTACCGCATCCAACAACTGCAGTAACCACCACAACCAAACATCGACATGCCGCACTTATTCAATCTAACGCCTGAAAGCTTCTCTTATAAGTGAGACGGCTGAAGAATTCATCCTCTCACCTCTTTCTAGTGGTATAGGCTTTTAGTAACTAAAGGCAATTTCCATAAGGATTTGGAGAGCATCGATGTCTACTCTACGTCACTCCCCTTCTCAAACGCTTCCGCCATTCGATGAAATGGTTCGAATGGCTGAGCGAGACCCAGAAGCTTTTGAGCAATTTCGTCATGAAATGGCAAAAGAGATGATCGAAAGTGCATCAGAAAACATGCAAGAAAGACTGTGGGCTCAGCAAAGCCACATCGATAGGGTCATCAGTGCGTGTAAAAACCCTCACCACACCAATGTGGTATTGATGAACGAATTACAAAAACAGGTCGTGAAGTTCAGAGCGGCGCTACAAGGGGAAACGGCACCGACTCAAAAAGCGGATGTGGTTAGCTTAGAGGCATTTAAAGGTAGGGATGATTTTTACTGATACTCTGTAGATAGATCGAGAAAGTTAGGGTTCGTTTCTCTTACCAGGTCTAACTTCCACTCACGCTTCCACTGCTTGAGCTGCTTTTCTCGGGTTATGGCAGTTGCCATATCTTCGAATAACTCAAAGTAAACGAGCTTATGAACGTTGTATTTCTTAGCAATTTCGCCGTAAACCCTCGCCCGATGAGGGCGGGGATATAAGGCGTAAGACGCGATAGCGTCTTAATCTGGGGTGGACTGACTTTCCACATAAGCTTTTAATGTTTCAATAGTCGCACCGCCAGCAGTACAAGCAAAGTATGAACGAGACCATAGGGCGGAGGTTTTACTCTGCCTTGTAAGGTGTGTGTTTTGTAGTCGTAGCATACGAGATGAAACTGCTTTTAAGTTGTTAACCATTACGCTGATTGAAAGTTTTGGAGGGTATGAGATCAGTAAATGAACATGATCCTGTTCACCATCCATTTCTATCAATTCACATTCGAGTTTTACACACGCTGACTCAAAAGCTTCCCTTAACTGTTCAATCATAACTCCAGTAAACAACTTGCGTCTGTACTTCGTTGTAAATACCAGATGAACAACCAATTTGCTCACGCTGTGCCTTTTTCTGAGGTAGTCTTGAAGTAACTCTTTGTTGTGCGCACTCACTTTACAATATCCGCATAAGACAATAATATAAATAAATTATACATGTGAGCACTGAAATGTTAAGAGCAACAAAAATACGCATTTACCCAACGCAAGAACAAGCTGAGTTTTTAATCGCTCAGTTTGGCGCCGTGCGTTTTGCGTATAACAAAGCTCTGCATTTAAAATCGCACATGTACCGCAAGCATGGTGTCACACTGAATCCAAAAAAGGATATAAAACCACTGCTTGCCGTTGCCAAGAAATCCCGCAAATATCAATGGTTGAAGGAATATGATTCAATCGCCTTACAGCAATCAGTGATCAATCTTCACCAAGCCTTCGATAACTTCTTTAATCCGAAGTTGAAAGCCAAGTATCCACAATTCAAACGTAGACATGGCAAGCAGTCGAGCTATCACTGTGTGGGTGTAAAGGTACTTGATGGATCAATTAAGCTTCCCAAAATGAAACCTATCGAGGCGAATGTTCACCGTGAGATTGAAGGTGTGGTTAAAAGCATCACAGTGAGCCTGAGCAAGACAGGCAAGTTCTACGCATCAATCCTTGCGGATGATGGAGTAGAAGCCTTAACACCACTCCACACGGTAAGAACAGTGACAGGTGTCGATCTGGGATTGTCTCATTTTGCGATTGAGTCAAACGGCAGAAAGACAGCTAACCCAAGATTTGTAAAACGCGCAGAGAAGAATCTCAGACGTAAGCAGCGTCAGCTATCCAGAAAAGCAAAAGGCAGTGCTAATCGCGCAAAAGCTCGAATACTTGTAGCTAAATGCCATGAAAAGGTAGCGAATGCTCGCGCTGATTTTCAACACAAACTCTCTCGAACTCTCGTTGACGAAAACCAAGCGGTGATAGTTGAGACATTGAAATCAGCAAATATGATGAAAAGCCGCAAACTAGCGAAACATATCGCTGATGCCTCATGGCATAGCTTTGTTGCGAAACTGGAATACAAACTGAAAGAGCAAGGTAAGCACCTAGTAAAGCTAGACCAGTGGTACGCCAGTTCTAAGACATGCCACTGTTGCGGTCATAAAATGGAAGACATGCCCTTATCGGTTCGCAAATGGGATTGCCCATCTTGCGGTACAACGGATATTGATCGCGACTTAAATGCCGCCCTCAATATTCGTGATAAAGGCATTCTAGAATTAAAGGCGGCTGGACGGTCGTTTCTGCTTATGGAAGCTGCGTAAGTCTCGATACTATCGAGCAACGGCTAACGAAATAAGAAGCATCGCCTGATAAGGCGGTGAGAAGTCACGATATAAACGCAAGGTGTCCTATCGATGATTCATTCTCCTTCATGATTCGCTGTTACTTTTCCATTGTAATTCACTCGCTCAGTCCAAACTCGGACCGCTCTGTGCGTAGATTCTGAATCACACTCGTACCTCGTTGTTCAGAATGACCGTCACTATAACAAGCTCTAGAGCAAAGGAGTTAGTCATTCTAGCGAGCCTTAGCGAGACTCAGAATCTACTTTCAGCGAGCACGTTACTTAAAGCGATTACTCCGGCTCAGGGCCATATTGGTTTGGTCCTGATGTTCCTTTTAATAAGCCACATTCAACTAGAATCCATAAACCACAAATCAGAGAAATGGATGCAACGAACATTTGCGGTGTCGACGGCTCTTGTGCAACAGGGCTAGTCATTGGCGTAGCGATTCGTCCGATAATCAGCGGAATATTCAGTGCTAGCCAATAGATTGATTTGTTGCGGTCATGCCAACGCTTGGTGGTGATCGCCAAATCAGGGATTAACAAAATCACCAAGAAAATAGGGAGAAGTAAATAGGAGAAAGTAGGAAATAGCTTACTGATTCCAGCACCAAAACCTAGAATAGAGACATAGTAAATGACGTTCCAAATCCAGTAGGTTTTACGGTTTATACGTCCTTGAAAAGAAAACAGTAACTCTTTAGTCGACATCAAATTTTACCCCAAAATAGAAAGGTTATAGATTAGCCGAGTCGATATGGTTTGGAAAGTACACCTGCAGTGTAAGCGCCAACAGCGGCGTTACAACAAGCAGAGCGAGGCTAAGCTGAAGCAACGACAAACACTCGATAAGGCCTATTAGCTTTCAGTTTCCTTGTACCTCACGATGCGTAACCCTACTCGTTATTCTCAAGAAACTCTGTTCAACCTAATTCACTACCTTCTGGAAACTGTCTACATCCATGTCTCGGATGTTGACCGTTAAGCTGTGCACGTGACTGGCTTGCTCTTGAAGAGTCGCCATCAAGGCTCGTGACAGTTCTCGCTTCTGCTCTTGGGAACGACCAGATAACAAATCAAAGTTGATATGGATAAAGTCGAGGCTATCGCCCTCTTCCCCAATTAACCAATTGTGGCACCGGAGCGTTCTAGATTTCACTGACGCGAGTTCAAAAAGACCACTCTCTAACGCCGTTTTATGTAAATCCTCCAGCAATCCCTGAACATTGACGCGTTCTTCCACCGAGTTTGAATACTCTAAAACGAGATTTGGCATTTTGATTCCTTTCTACAACAATTAATTCCAGCGCGTAGTAATACCAATCTCAGCAGCAATTTCCGAGGAATGAACTATCATTCTGTCTACGTGATCACCAATCGATTGCTTTTGACAAAAAGAACAGGATCGCTGCTTGGTCGAATCAGTAAAGAAAGCCGGACAAGACATGACGCCAATCATGATCTGTTCACATTATTCTGTTATATTCCTACGTAGATTTTTTACATTAATTGACTATTTACATTAAAGATAAGGGAGATATTCCTATGCGTCGTCCTGTAGTGATGGGTAACTGGAAACTAAACGGTAGCAAAGCAATGGTAACTGAGCTGCTAACTGGTCTTAACGCTGAGCTTGAAGGCGTTGAAGGTGTTGACGTAGCAGTCGCTCCACCAGCACTTTACATCGACCTAGCAGAGCGCGTAATCGCTGAAGGCGGTAACAAGATCATCCTAGGTGCTCAAAACACTGACCTAAACAACAGCGGTGCGTTCACTGGCGATATGTCTCCAGAAATGCTGAAAGATTTCGGTGCTACTCACATCATCATCGGTCACTCAGAGCGTCGTGAATACCACAACGAATCTGACGAGTTCATCGCGAAGAAATTCAACTTCCTAAAAGAAAACGGCCTAACTCCTGTTTTCTGTATCGGTGAATCTGAAGCGCAAAACGAAGCTGGCGAAACTGAAGCTGTATGTGCACGTCAAATCAACGCAGTTATCGACACTTACGGTGTTGAAGCTCTAAACGGCGCAATCATCGCTTACGAACCAATCTGGGCTATCGGTACTGGTAAAGCAGCAACAGCTGAAGATGCACAACGCATCCACGCTTCTATCCGCGCACTAATCGCAGCGAAAGACGAAGCAGTTGCAGCACAAGTAATCATCCAATACGGCGGCTCTGTTAAGCCAGAAAACGCTGAAGCTTACTTCTCACAACCAGACATCGACGGTGCTCTAGTTGGCGGCGCTTCTCTAGACGCGAAAAGCTTCGCAGCAATCGCTAAAGCAGCGGCTAAAGCAAAAGCTTAATCTCGTTTTAACTCAGAGTCGAAATAACAAAGGGATGCATCATGCATCCCTTTTTGTTTGTGTTGTACCGTCGGAGTACCTAATAGGAAGTTCCGATTTACGCTGGCTCAGCAATTTTCACGGTTGGCTTTTTCGCGAGCTCCGCACTGGAATCTTTCTTATAAAGGTTCTCGTAGCAGTAATTTGTGGCTTCAATGTAGCCTTCTACGCTACCGCAATCAAAGCGCTGACCTTTAAATTTGTATGCCAAAACACAACCAGATTGAGCTTGTTGCATCAGCGCATCGGTGATTTGAATCTCACCACCTTTACCTGGCACTGTATTTTCAATCAGTTCAAAGATATCAGGTGTCAGAATGTAGCGACCAATAATCGCTAGATTGCTAGGTGCAGTGCCTGGTTCTGGCTTTTCAACCATGTTATCAATGCGGAAGATATCATCTTTGATCATCTCGCCAGCAATCACACCGTATTTATGCGTTTCTGATTCCGGCACTTCTTGTACCGCAACGATTGAACAGCGGAACTGTTTGTACAGCTCAACCATTTGCGCTAGAACGCCTTGGTCCTCATTCACACAAAGGTCATCCGCGAGCACAACTGCAAACGGTTCATCACCGACCAGTTCACGTCCCGTAAGAATAGCGTGACCTAAGCCTTTCATTTCGCGCTGACGGATGTAAGTGTAACTCGCAGAATCAATCAAAGAACGAATATCATCAAGCAGCGCTTCTTTACTTGTACCGCTAATTTGATGCTCTAGCTCGTAGTTTTTATCAAAGTGATCCATTAACGAGTGCTTACCACGACCGGTGACGATGCACATCCCGTCCATGCCGGCTTCAATCGCTTCTTCAACACCGTATTCAATCAATGGCTTGTTCACCACTGGCATCATTTCTTTCGGCATCGACTTAGTTGCAGGAAGGAAACGTGTGCCGTAACCCGCTGCAGGGAATAAACATTTTTTAATCATAACCATTACCAACTAAAAAAAGGCTCCTCTGAGGGAGCCTATTACATTATTTTGAATATAAAGACTAATTAATCGCTACCAAACAGGTCACGGGTGTAAACTTTATCAGCCACATCAGCAAGTTCCTCAACCATGCGGTTAGAAACAATGACATCTGACATTTGTTTGAACTCTTCAATATCGCGGATAACGGCAGAGTGGAAGAACTCATCTTCCTTAAGTACTGGCTCATACACCACGACTTCGATACCTTTTGCCTTAATACGCTTCATAATGCCTTGAATAGACGAAGCGCGGAAATTGTCTGAGCCAGCCTTCATAATTAAGCGGTAAATGCCCACAACTTTTGGTTCTCGCTTGAGAATAGACTCTGCGACAAAATCTTTACGAGTGCGGTTCGCATCAACGATTGCACCAATAATGTTATTAGGAACTTCTTGGTAGTTTGCTAACAATTGCTTTGTATCTTTTGGTAAGCAGTAACCACCATAACCGAATGACGGATTGTTGTAGTGATTGCCAATACGAGGGTCTAAGCCTACACCTTCAATAATTTGGCGCGCATCAAGGTTATGTGCTTCAGCATAAGAATCCAGTTCATTGAAGTAAGCCACGCGCATCGCAAGATATGTGTTTGAGAACAACTTAACCGCTTCGGCTTCTGTAGAGTCAGTAAACAAAACCGAGATGTCTTCTTTTACCGCACCTTCAACTAAAAGATTAGCGAACTTCTCTGCACGTTCGCTACGCTCACCAACGATAATGCGAGACGGGTGTAGGTTATCGTAAAGAGCTTTACCTTCACGAAGAAACTCTGGAGAGAACATAACATTCTGACAACCGAGCTCCTCTTTAATACGCGCAGTATAACCCACAGGTACAGTCGACTTAATCACCATAACCGCATCTGGATTAATTGCCATCACATCTTTAATCACTGCTTCAACTGAAGAAGTATTAAAGTAGTTCGTTTGAGGGTCATAATCCGTTGGTGTGGCAATAACAACAAACTCTGCGCCTTTGTAAGCCAGCTCTTTATCTAGCGTCGCGACAAAGTTGAGCTCTTTGTTTGCAAGAAAATGTTCGATTTCCGCATCAACAATTGGAGACTTCTTGTCGTTCAACAAGTCCACTTTTTCTTGGATAATATCAACCGCCACAACCTCATGGTTTTGTGACAATAACATGGCATTGGACAAACCGACGTAGCCCGTGCCTGCTACAGCAATTTTCATTTTTATTTCCTATTATTTAACTGACGCTAGCATATCAAAACACCTGCACTCTCGGTAGAGTACAGTGATTAACTCAAAGCCTAACTAGCAACACAACTTAATTCAATTGAGTACCCAAGTAACGCAAATAAGCGTTGCGGATACGCAGCTTGTTCTGCTCAAAGTACTCTTGACCATAACGG
Organism: Vibrio sp. 1978; assembly: GCF_033344345.1. NCBI lineage: Bacteria > Pseudomonadati > Pseudomonadota > Gammaproteobacteria > Vibrionales > Vibrionaceae > Vibrio > Vibrio sp. 1978. Next base: position 62,840 of record NZ_JAWPOP010000008.1, on the reverse strand, counting down.
CCTCGGTTAAAGTAGCGACGAAGCATACTATTATCCATTACGAGTTCATCACCCTGGCCTGCCGCTAAATGGTTAGCATCATTACCAACCCGTGTCGTAACGTTGAAATCATAAGCCTCGTTACCACGAACTTGTATCACTCCCGGCGACATATCACGCCATGGCGTTAATGGCAGCTTTACCGACACAGTGACAAACTGCTCTTCGTCTGTATCGTTAAACTTTGTCACCTGATAACTTGCGGATATTTCTATGTCTTCAAACCAATGTGATGTCGTGAATTTTGCGCCAACATCCCCTTTCCAAAACTCGCCAGCAGTTGCGTTAAACTGCCAATCCCACTCTGGCATAGAGAATGTGTAACGAGTTAAAAAGGTTTGGCGATCTAGGTTCGCATAACCATTTTTGTCTTTTTCGTCTTGATGTTGGAAATAGCTCATCTCTAATCCCAACCAATGGTTGCCCGATTGAGAGAACCAAGCTGATTCACTACGCGCACCGATATAGTCCGATTTAACCAAGCCTAGAGAGACCTGGTTAGCTATATCGACATATGGCAAACGGAAGAACTGATGTACCATTGCACGCTCAATCTCGTTCTCGTATACGCTGTCTTCGAAATACCCACCCTCTTCAAAATCATCACTTTCTGCTAAAGGTAAAATATGACGAACATCAATTGCGGCGCCAGACCATAGGTAGGTGTATAAGTTGCTAGACATAGCAAAAGAGTAATCATACACACCGTACTCGGTTGCAAAACCATGCCTTACCATAGGAGAAAGTACGATCTGCGAATCTAAAGTGCCTGAATTAACTCGCTCTGTTTTCCAATCAACCATGTCTAATCTTTCCGGCAAATCGCGCGTGATAAACTGAATGTCATCACAAACTGCGCTGCCATTGACAAAACTTTGGTAACAGTTAGAGTTAGATAAAACACTGACCACTGGTTTTTGGTTGGCAAGCATCACAAGTTCAAATTGATCCGATGCAGCGCCAATATCTTGCGCCGCATTTTGACCTAAATGACTCGACACAATCCCCAGAGCCACACCTAGTCCGTCAACTTGATTATGGTTGTATCGACGGTTCTCTAAAGCCACCACAACTTTGTCATTTGATACGCCAACTTGAACATTAACGAAGCCTTCATTTTTTAACGCACTCACCAAAGTGGAGATTGAAGCATCTTGAAACTTCTTCTGCTCGACAAACAGCTTATCCATCAAAGACATATCATTTTCATAAAAGCTAACTGAGCGTGTGTAATCAGATATGAGAGGGATTGAAAAAGCGGCATTCCACACCGTCGCCTCGTCAGAATCATGCCCTGAATACAGCTGATAGCTGAGTGAAGCAGCTATGTCATGTGGCAACACTCCTTTTGGTGTAAAAAATTTCACTGAAGAGTTAAACTCGACAGCATCATATTCCGCTGTGAGTTGCATGAAACGAAATGGCTGATATTCCACACCGCCAAATACCCCATCCATGACTCCTAGCTCGATATCTGAAATACTATAACCAGCAGAAAAACGTAATGGAGCAAAATGGGTTGTATAATCACCAACCACATAATTCGTCTGGAAATGGTTGGCCGCTCCTCCTAGATCCTGAACACCAACGGCAAGGTTAAAACTATCGACATTCAACCAATTGGGTAACTGATATTTAAATGACATCGATAGGTCGCGGATCCCACATCCCGCTTCCAAAAAACCTCTACAGTGATAAGTTTCAGTCACTATACGTGCATGTGCTTCCAAGCCCTCGAGTACCCCAAGCGAGAACTTAAGTGAATCTAGCTCGTTGATCCGCTCTCGCCATGGTAAACCTTGTGCATAGGTGAAAGAAAAGTCACCGAAATTTAACGACTGAGCATTAGGTGTCAACGTTAACCCAGTAAAGCTCTGATTAGAGGGTAAGCGCTCTAACTGTTCAGTTCCCTTTGCTGCCCCTACATAAAAAGGCAATGAACACGCCACAGCCCCCACAGTTATCATTTTTATCATTGATCATGCCACTACTGAAGTTTCAAATACGTAACAAGGAGCCTAAGCACCTCTATTAAACTACTTATTTTTCATTAACTTTACATTTGCATCAAGTTTCATTTTAATTAATGCGCCGTCTACCCAAAGCTAACAACCAAGCTTGAATAAAAACTTCCACACAAATAGCCTCGAAAGAGACATATTTACCTACTAAACCTAGCTCTTCCAATACACATATTGCTACATTATTTTATGCTGAGAGCGGCTTTGATGTTCGCTCACCGTGAACTGAGTGCGTTAGATCAGATGATATGGAGCAAACTCAAGTGATATCGATGTCATGCTAACCTATCTTTACTAGATCAGTTAGAATTTCAATTCGGCGCCTCATCACAAATTACGAACTTTCTTCTCACTCCATCTCCATTGAGGATGCTAAATAAGTATGTGAATACCTCATTTTTCGTAACACCGCTTAAGACTTGAAGGTTCAATTTGTTGGGAGCAGCACGGGTTCTAATGCACGGACGACGTTCACATCGTTGCAAATAAAGTAGTTCGAACGTTTCGCCAAAGCCTTGCCCTCTGCCATGAAGATGTATTTCTCACGGCCAGCGTTGGCATCAGTATCTATCCGCACTACGGCGGCAACAAAGAGGCTCTATTAAAAATGCCGATACCGCGATGTAGCAAGCGAAGAAAGCGAGACGGAACCGTTATGAGTTCTATACCTCGTCCCTCAACCAAGCACTGCAACAACGGACACTTTCATCACAACTTCGCTACTCTTTGCGTCGTGATGAGTTTAAGCTGGTTTCCCCCGAGTTCGACGTTAAAACCGAGCGATAGCTCGCGTGTGAGGCTCTCCTCGGTTGACACCATCAGAACCTAATCAAGCAATGTCACCCGATATTTTCATCCCGATTGCGGAGCGTTCCGATCTGTTTCGACAAGGCAGTTCTGTTCTCCACCAAGCGTTTACGGACACTGCGTATAGCTTTGAGGTCTTGTTGTTCAACAGACTTAACAGGAACAAAATGAATATCAGGCCTAGAAAATGCTTCGCAAATTGCTCTCGCATCATTAGCATCGTTCTTTTGCCGCCCAACAAATGGCTTTACATGCTGAGCTGGGATAAGAGCTACGCTATGTCCAAGCTCTTGAAATATTCTGCCCCAATGATGCGAAGTTGCGCATGATTCCATCGCAATAGCCGTTTTCTCTGGTAATTGCCGGACTGTATCAAGAAGCTTGTCACGCTTTACCTTTCGGTTTGACAAGATTTGTCCATCAGAACTCAACACGCATACTTGAAAGAGGTTTTTGGCTATATCGATACCGACAACTTTAATAGACATGATGATTACTCCTGCTCTTACTGGTTGCACCATTAGTTTGATACAACGGTGCTAGAAGGGAGGTGCGTCCATCACATCAAAGCCTTAGGTTATCGCCACTGTTCGCTTTACTGTCCCCCTGACGATATTCATTACCATCCTGGGTAAACAGAGGGGGATCTTGACAACTTGTTGCTACAGTCTTCGTCACGACAAACTTAATTAGCCCGCATTTCCTGTACCGTCGATCGATAGTGAGCGCAATGTGCAGTTCCCATACGCTGATGTTTCAAGGGATATTGGCGCCAAAGTTCGGTTCCCGTATCGCCCCCTTTTCCGAGGATAGAGTTCTCACACGACGTTTCGCCACGGATCGCCAGCAAAAAATACGAGCAAAATATCAACAATGTATACGTTAACCCCAATAAAGAGTGAAATTTGGTAGAGACGAATACCTCTAGAGAGTGAAAGTCCGCCCTATTTTTGGGTTCAGTTTGTCAGACCGCAGAGTCAGGCCTTATTTTGGGTTCGGTTTGCCAAAACGCAAAGTCAGCCCCTATTTTGGGTTCACCTTGCCACCGATGCGATGAGGTCGGCACGTGCTCAGGCTAAGATCAGGGATGGCCTGGGCTCAGAGGCGATGGGCACCGATTGTGCCGTTATTGGGAGTGAACTAAAAAATATCTGCCTTGCTCCTGCGATGAAGTTCAATATCAACGATCTCCTCAGGATCAATTCTGACTCAACACTCAAGCCCCGCCGCGTATTGTGCATACAAAATATCCGCGAAATCCGCTTCGGTTAATACACCAAGCAAAAGATCTCTGACGGCATCAGCAAGTAAGGCGTTGTCGATGACAATTTCAAACTCATTAAGTGATAAGTATTCAAGCGCGACCATCAGCCCCGTGCGTTTATTTGCATCAGGTAGGGCGTGAGCGATGGCAATACTTGCCGCATACTTTGATGCAATATCAAAGACATCTTCCAGACCATCATACGCGATCGCATTGTCAATTCGACCCAATGCACCTTGCAGCTTTGGTATATCCACCTCTCCCTGCATACCTGGCTCAGTCGCTAAAATAAACGAATTTATTTCAATCACTCGCTCGAATGGAAAACAGATGATATCCATCACATATCCGCTAATTTCGTGAATGTCTTACGATGCGTTCTTAGCGCTAACTTGGCTTCAGAACGCACAATTTGACGCCCCTGCATCCCACTCAAGTCTAACTGCTTGGTCGCTTTTACTTTCGGTCTTTTTACCTGTGGCACTCCATAGGCTGACAAGTCTTTGCTCATGAAACCTTCTCTCCATACGACTTCTATCTCTTCATTATACTACCGTTTTTCCTTCGATGCCCTAAGGCTTTTTAACCCTACTTAACCATCGCCAAGATAGCATGGTATAAAAAATCACCTGAGACAGTTGATCGAAAGGATCACGAAAATGAGACGTTTTCGATCAAATTAAAATCTATAGAAACAGGAACTTAAATTAAAATAAAAAGAGTGCGGTCTATTGGAATAGTTACGATAAAACCTGAAAACCAATAAAAATCAAATCATTACCCACTCAATCCTGTTTCGCCTGAGATGGGATGTTGTCTAACAGCGGCCAAATGAGACCGTTGTGCCATGAAATGACTGAGGTGGCCGCGTGTCTTTTGTCACTGCTAAGCTGAGGAGTGGGGCCGTTGCCGATAAAGTTAGTGGATAGTTATATGGCGTATAACTGTATTTACTACCCCCTTAATTTCGGTTACATGGGAAAATATGGCTCTTCTGAGTCTGCGCCTTCCAACGCATTTCCTGTGTCCATCGTTCACAAATCTATCATTACTTCTTTCTCTTCAAGTACTTAAATCACTCTCCCTGTCCACGTATTGTTTTTGAGATCTAACTTCAAATTTCTCACAACAAATGAGACTTTGCTTCAGCAAGGCATTCCCATTACCTAAAAAAAATGATTATGATGAAAAAACACACAGACACACCATATGTCGATCAAACCATTTCGACACGCCCAACATGTAGACACATCGTATTTCACTGACAAAGAAAGCGAGCAACAGAATGAGACCAAAAATAAAGAAAGTGGCACTGCCATCTCTTAATCTTGAGCGGAATCCTTTACTCCATTCATTAACGCAAAATGATCGCTTTCAATTAACCCAAACCCAATCGCTCGACTTTATCTCGATGCCGCACCTGCAGCCTCTGCTCGATTGCCAGCCACTTTCCGTCTCGCACCATCCAACGAAAGAGTCGTACCAATGTCTCATGCCGCACCCTTTCATTGAACGATTGCGATCGCGCTCGCGAAGTGCTCTCCATCGGCATTTCGATGAATAATGGAGAAAGCTGTGATGAAGACTTTTCAGCAGTTAGCTCGCGAAAACCGTCAAAAAAACGCCGGCGGATGTTATCCCGATGCGCTTGCCCATGCGACGACACTGGCCATTATGCTGCGCAGACTGGCTCGGGAAGATCCCAAAGACCGTCCAGCGATGACAGTGGTTGCCTTGTTTCTTTGGCTGACTCAAGCCTGGCCGGATATTCATTCCCCCAAAGACATCCCTGACTTTGTTAAAATCTCCGGGGCGACGCCATGCCGAGAACATGCCTTTCGTACCTACAAAGATGGCGCGCTCTCATGGGCGGAATACGTACACAGGTATCGTGATGGAAAGAAGACGCATTATTTATGGCAGCCATTCCCGACCTACCTCAATGCGTTGTTCCAGCCGTTCATCAGCGCGCAGAGTTATGAAACCCCGTTCCTGAGGCCAAAAACGAAAGTTCGCCTGTTTCACATCATGAAGCAAAAATGGCGAACGCCGGAGTCACTGAAGGATTCTCCGCGAGTACGAAAAGACACTTTTCATCAATATCTGATTGATTGCGCTCTGGTTGACAATACCCTGACCCCTATCCCTCGCGCTCAGATTGTGTCTCCTAACCGAAAACATCATAAACATGCCGAGACTTATCAGCGCAGCAACAGTGATCGGGTTCGGTACAAGCTGTTTGATGCCTACAACCGCTATCTGTGGCGACTCGTGCGAGCGGCCCGCAATGCCAAGCTATCGCCACACTTTGACGTCCTTAGCGGTCAGCACACCATCAATCTGATCGCAGAGCATCCCAAAATCGCTCAATATCTCTCGCAACCGGGGCGGATCGCTCAAACTGTCTTAGATACCACCAATGGAACTCAGCAAAGAATCCGCAGTACCGCCACTCCATTAGGCAGTCAACGCCACCTGGAGGAAAATGCCGTCATTGGTTTCTTTAACGACCTGTTTGTCCATGTCCGCGCCCTCAAACCGGGTAAGTCTGGGAATAAAAAACAATGGGTAGCGTATTACAATGGCGTGACGTATCGCTTGGCGTTACTGTTCATTGTTCTGACGGGGACGCGCCCAACACATGGGATCAGTATTTTGTCGCCACACTATTCGGGAGGCGACATAGTGTTTATCAAAGACAAAGGTCGACTGCGACAAATCATCCTTTGTGACTATCTCCAGCGTGAAATCCAGCACTACCAAACACTTCAGTCAGCAGTCCTCTCTAAGTGGGGAATCCGACCAGATTTAGACGAGATGTGGTTCTGCCTTGACGACCATGGACTGCCTTACCGCTTATCCAATCGATCGTTACGTCGGTTTATGCATCAACACTGGCCTGGTATTGTGCCCTACCAGCTTCGCCATTTCTTTGCCCAGAGTGCGGTTAATAATGTCTCCTCGACTCGATTGCTCGACCAGGACATCGACCGTCTGATGGGGCACGAAAAGCTCGGCGAACATTTGGGTAGCGATATGATCTTTCCGGAGACTTTTGATGCGATGAAAGTCTATCTCAACCAGTACGCTGAAAGGCTGAGAATGCAGAAGTTTGCGTATGTCTAAGTTCATTCAAGCCCTTGCAGAGTCCATACACTATCACTTTGCACAATCCGGACAAGCATGCTCAGTACTGGAAGAGTTGGTCTGGGTGCTGAATCACTGGCACATTATTGACCATAAAACTCGTTCACTCAGTAAAACCGATATTGAGCCAATTAAAAAGCAGATAAAAGTTGTCCCTACCGGCAAACAAAGACACTACCAGCAAGCCCTTAACGATATCTTGTTTTATCTTCAGGATGCCTGCCATTGGACACTGCCAGAAGAACATCAGCCTGGCATTCGAGACACGGAGTATGCGTGGTTTGAGTCCATTGCCGGCGAGTCACAACTCGCCAAGCAGGTATTTAGCCGCTATCAGCAACAAAAAGCGCAGTACTTGCTCACTCGAGGCGAACTTTCTCCAGCGTTCATCGCTCTCATGATTGGCTTTGAGGTTGCCCCCTTGTCATTGCATCACATTTCTCAGTTGTTAAGCGATCCCACGTCGGTGAGCTCGGAAAACGCCATGCCCCGTCTTCGAGTGCATCACCGCTCATCTGACAAAGAGGTACCTTATTCTACGCATTACCACCTCCCACTGATGAGCTATCGGTTACTCAGTGATTACTATGCGCGCTCCCCCGAGCCTCAAAACGAACACCACCTTCACCAGCAACTGACGCGATGGTTACAATCAAATGCATTGCCAGCCACGGACCGTTTCAAATGGTCACGACGGTTTCAGATCAGTTGGTATGCCCGCCATCGCTTGCCCCCGGTATTCGTCAAAGATCTCGCGATCCCAGAACGGCATGTCAGTCTGACAAGCGAACACCAAACCTCGCCGCTCAAAGACGCCGATATTTATGCCATTGACTGGGACATCAACTGGTTTGAGCATTTAAGCCCATCAAGCCGCAAAGTACGCTGGCCTCATAGTGATTTGATTAAGGCCTATTCGCCTTCAAAACCGATGTCAACGCCGATACCACCGGCACCCGTGCGGGACGTCAATAACCTTTTACCGCGTTTACTGTACGACTATACCCGGCAACTGATCACCTCCGGCGGTGTGAAAAAAACGCGGCTAGCGGCCAGCACCATCACAAAATACACCGGCCTGGCCAGTCACCTGGAAGCCTATCCGTTATCCTATTCTGACGCCATTAACGAAGATGCAATCAACGCCTGGGCACAAACCGTCTACGACTCACTCACCACCGAGTCAAACCAACACCTTTTCTTATATTTTCTTCGTTTTCTCAGCGTCCAGGAACAAACCGACAACATTGATCTGACAAGATTTTCGCCCCCCACCACGCCACCTTCTGTGAGTCCGGCTCGTTTGACGCTGGCGCAGTTAGATACGATGATTCAAACGCTGATCGCCACCAATACCACGCACCCGTTTCGAAGTCTCTTTGCGGTCATGGCCACTCTGCTGGGCTTTTTCGGCATGCTTCGTCGGGGGGAGGTGTTGCGCCTTCGTTGCCAAGACGTGCAGTTTGTCCCCAAAACGGGCTTGCTGACCTTAACCATCACAAACACGGAAGAAGGGCGGACCAAAAGTGGGCAGTCTCGCACCGTGTATACTGTCTTCCCCGAGCGGTATCGCACCCTATTTCGAGTGCTCTTAACCATCAAAAAAGACGCGTCACCCAACAGTCCACTGCTAGGGTTTGAAGGCGAGAAATACCATTCCCGGCAACTTTATTACTTTGTCCCCATCACTCGTGCCTTAAAAATGCACTTCGGCACGCACATGAAGTTTCATCATCTTCGTCATTCCGGCGTGCACCTTTTGATGCTCCAGGTGCTGCATTTTGTCAGTTGCACCCCGGCGCCAGCGCGAGGGGAGACACTTCTGGAAAAGGACGTCATGTCAGATAGCGTTGTTGCTACCCGCTTTGACTATTGGCTGGAAGGACGAAATATCCATGAGGTGAACGATGGCCTTGTCCTTGATAAGGTCTGCGAGCAAATTGGTCACACTCATTATGCAACGACCCGATGGTCTTACTTACACGACATTGACTGGCTCCTCCCTATCCTCAGTCAGGCGCATCAACCGTACATTGCCAAAGACTATACGCACTCAGAGCTCCGATATCTGATGGGACTGTCCCCGCAGTCCAATGATTTATCCAGACGCCTGATACGGCTGAGCCCCAATTACGCACAGAAAACGCTGGGCGAGAAACGTAGCCAAACCATTGCACTCACCGATGCCCAGCTGCGCGCCACGATGTTCGGCACACCGCCCGAGACCGAAGAAAGGCCACCGCGCGATCATTTTCGAGATTGGCAGCACTCAATCCACACCAGCCACGACACATTACTTGGTTTTCTCTTTAAAACCATGATGATCAATAAATCGCTCGATCTCGCCGCGCTCAGTCAAATCTGGGGCTTGGGCTGTCAACATGACATTCACCCCATCAATAAAAAGGCGCGCACCGCCTTTCGTCAGCTCCCTCCAATTGAATTATCGGCCGATGGGTGCGCACTGCAAATGACGATGGCCTGCAACCTAAAAAATGCGCGCGCTTTTGCGGCGGCTTTTCGGCACAAAGAGTGGCGATGGTTAACTTGTCACTTCGAGCTTGCGGTGAATCGAAAACTCAACCCAGCTCGGCAAATGGCTCTGCTTGAGCAGCATTATGTCCAAGGCAAAGAAACCGTTCGCGTCACTCAGCACCCGTTAGGCCAAACGTCGCTCACTATCGTTCTGACGCCCAAGTTGCCACTTTCCAAACCGGCCCTCACTTTCACACAACAATTTATTGAATCCATGTCACTGCAGAAGGTCACACCATGAACATCATCATTCCAGCCAGTAAACGCCCGCTTCTTCAAACCTTGTCAGAGCGTATCGATACGCATTATGTCGACAGTGCCGTGACCGTGCTAACGGACAAAGCCGACCGCACCATCACGTTTGTCTGTGGACAGTCCCCTTTTTGCTCCGAATATCTGTTGATCCTGGATAAGCGCTCCACTGGTTTAAAGAACAAACAGTTTTCTATAGATGGCAGCTTCGCGAAACAACTCATTCATTATTTTGTCGAAGAGCAAGATATCGAACTGAAATTCGACATGAGCGCTTCTGGAACGATGTTTGTGGAGCTGGTCGATACGACCGCGCTTAGGACTGATGATTATCAAGCGGCGGCGCTGCGCCGCTGTCAGTGCGGGGATGCATCCGACGATCATTTACAGTACTTAACGGATAATCAACATCGCCCCACCTCCACCGCATCGAAAGCCACCATCGAGCGTATCGTGCACGAAGCGCAAGACAATGTTCCCTTTGAGTTTCTAGAGCTGAATAAGGAAAAACAGTGCCTGCGAGTACAGCGTCAAGGTGAAATCGAAGATAAATCGCTGCCCCAAGGCTTAACGCTGCCAGTGTCACTGGTGTTAACGCCCGAGACAACAAAACACATGACCAAACTGTGTCGCCTCACCAGTGGTAATGAGATTGAGATCGCTCAGCAGGGCGAGACGGTCACCTTCAAAGCGCCAGAGTGCACCTTAACCTGCTCGATAGCGGGGGTCGAAGCGTTCTACCAGAAAAAACCCGATCCGATACGCACATTAAAATATGTCGCTCTGAATCTGTTCGCATTTAAAAAAGAGCTCGAGCATTGCTTTAAGAATTACGGGCGGATCAAAAAAGCCAATGACGCCCTGCTTTACTTAGGCGAAAACCAAGCAGCGATTGCGGTGCTGACCGCCCCTTATGAGTTTGTGCATCCCATTCATGTGTTTGAAGTCGGTCAAAGCAAACCTCATGCCGGCTCACTGTTTCGTTTCTCACCACGTGATTTAGAGAGCATCAAGATCAAAAACTCGTTAGACGCCAAAAAGACCCGAATCGACATCTTTGAAACTTCACACGGCGAGCTAAAGCTGGGGGTGTACTATTCCCTGAAAGAGAAACTGCCGTATGACATCATTGCCATCGAAAAAGACGAACGTCAACTGAAAAAAGTGCTCGCGATGATAGAGAGCATTGAGACAAAACAGGGAGAGACCCCAACCACCGTGTCAGAGCAACAAGGCGATCTGTTTACCTTTGACGATGATGATTAAAAACACAAGTGGAAAGAAGAGGAAAGATAAAAGCACTGGACAAATAACCAGCATTTAATGTGCTCATTGATGAGGTTTTCACCAATAGTGCCCCAAACGGCATTAGGCGGAAATCAAACAAGCAGTTGGGATAGGAAGGCGGCCACCTCCCTATCCCGTACCGGCTGCGTGGAGTTTCGTTATATGCCAGTAATCAGAAAGTCGATAGCGGCAATAATTTCGTCTCTAAAAGTGCTTAGCTCATTGACAGGTTCACATAGAATTTTAGTTGGTACACTTGCCATTTGGTGGGTCAAAATAACGAAGTCACCTTCATCAAGGTGTATCACAGGGCATAGGTGACTAGGTACTTTCTTTTCTAACATCTCAACAGGCGTTAGTGGGATGACTAATCGAGTATTCAGTGTATCGAGCAATTCGCTCTGAACGTCTACAAAGTAAGGGTAAGCAGTTGCAGTGCTCTTATCGTTGTTTTGGTATAGCGCAAATTGTGACATTAGAATACTCGGTAAGAATCAGAAAATAGACCATGTTTTTCAGTGAGCTCGTTACAAGCATTGATAGCTTCAGCATTTTGCTCTTGCCATTCAGCTTTAAGGCGTTGACTTACTTCTTTCTCCAGTGCTTTTTCCATTGTCGCTGACAAGTTAATCTTTAGACGTTTCGCCTCTGCTAGCAGCTCGCTATTCAAACTTAAGTTGGCAGCTTTCTTTGGGGCTTGTGTATTAAATACGTTTCTCATAGTATCAACTCATGCGTGTGTTATATGCGCATCAATTATAGGCATGAACTAGACATATAACAACTATGGCGTCAATCGTTAATTTTTGGCGCTATTGTTATCCCACATTACACCGTCTCTGAGCATCGAGTTTAAGATCACAACCATTTAAGAGTGATTCGCAACGCTTGCCAGTTTCGCTTCGCTCAAGTATAGCCAAGCGCCGCTCACCTTAATGCGGCTACATGGCTGTAGAATTTCTCTATTTTTAGCCAATTTCATCCGATTTTAGGGTTAGTTGCGCTGTCTAGATCAGCTTAAATACTGCGCTGTGATATTGGTGCTTACCATGACAGCGGAGGGTGTAGAGTAGAAAGGAGAGCTTGGCGGGATTTTGAGCTGCTTTTGGAGGTTTTTCCTTCTATTTAATGTGATTTCGCAGCTTTTCTATGTTGTGGAGCCTGCTGAACATCGCCCACTGGGCGTTCACTTTCTCTTTTCCTCTAAGCGTGCACCTATTCATCTGTTTATTGATCGTGATGTTGACAAAAACAGGCTCAACACATCTAAGCCGTTTACGGTCTTGTTCGCTAGTGCGATGCAGGCCTTCTTAAAACCTAGCCTTTTCACCGCTTTGAGCAACCACAGTTCTTTTTGCGTAACTGGCACCTCTGACAGCCGACTGATGTAAGCCATAGCGCCAAGGTATCCCCCTGTGTCATGGCTTTAGTGAAACAAGCCAATGAAGCGCTGCTTCTGGTGAGTCGAGATCGTGTGATGCTCGCCGGCCTGACGCTGGAGACCGGCGAAAATGCCTTTCTCAATGTCAAAGACATCAAACACAAACACGACATGGTGCATCGCATCAATTTAAGTGAGCTGGCGAAAGGGCCGATAACGGACATCACGTCAGCTAAGCAGATCAAACTTGCGCTACTCAAAAATGCGAGTGAAGGCGTGTATAAGCTTGGCTTTTATAATGATGTGAAAGGCGAGCACCCTTACGCGTATGTCGACGATGTCGCCCCCGCGCCCGATAAGCTCTCACTGGTCCTAGACGCCAAAAACAAACTCGAGGCGAAGCTCGAAGGCAAAGTGGATGATGAAACAGCTCAGATTGACATGGTTAGCTATGATGACATTTAACATTTGCCGAAAAAAGCACTGGACAAATATCCAGCACCTGATATGGTAATTGATGAGATTTTCACCAATAGCGGCTAAAAGCGCACTCTTTGAAAATCAGATAAGCAGTTGGGATAGGAAGGCGGCAACCTCCCTACCCCGTACCGGCTGCGACGACGTTTAACCCACCCCAGCCGATGGCTCGATTCTAACGAATTCCATCGGTCAGGGACAGATCTATTTACGGATCTCATACTGATGGAGGCCAGCATGGCGCACATTCGTATTCGCCCAAACGGGCGCATTCAATTCGATCTTCATTTGTACGGTCGCCGCTTTCGTGAAGGCACAAAGCAAATGGCGACCCCGAAAAACCTCAGTCAAGCCAAAGCCCTTCTCAAGCAAATGAATGCTGAGATCGCTTTGAACACCTTCCAATATCGCGACTACTTTCCCGAAAGCAAAAAGGTCCGGATTTTTGAGGCGCTGCAGCGAACAAAGCACCCCGACCGTCTTTATCCGTTTTTTGATGATTTCGCCAACGAGTGGTTTGACCGCCAAAAAGGCAAATGGAAAAGCAGCTATCAACAAACAGTGCGTAACACCTTAGACCGTTATCTGATCCCCAACTTTGGCAACACGCTCATTAATGAAGTGACGCTCGCCAATGTGGAATTCTTTCGAGAAACACTCATCAACCAACGGGACGACAAGGGCCATCGTAAGCTCTCCAACAAACGTATCAACGGCATCTTTTGGCCGCTGGTCTCCATTTTAGGCCTCGCCGCAGATGAGCACCAGTTTACCTATCCGCTTCGCCGCTATAAAACGCTCAAAGAAGAAAAAGCCGACTCTCATCCGATGACCATACAGGAGGTTCAGCGTTTTCTGGAGACAGTACCTGCCCAATGGCGTGACTATTTTATCGTCCGATTCTGGACCGGGATCCGCAGTTGTGAAATTCATGGCCTACATTGGGAGCACATCGACTTTGAGCACCGCCTCATTTGTGTTCGTCAGAATATGGTTAATGGCGAACTGGGGGACGTGAAAACCCCCAAATCACGCCGAGAGCTCAAAATGTGTGACACCCTGCTAGCGGTGTTTACCCGTCTAAAAGAACAAAAAACAGATGACTCGCCTTTTGTGTTTACCCACCAAGGAAAGCCACTCGACACCCACTTTGTCAGCAAAAAACTGTGGTATCCAACGCTTGAAAAAGCGGGCCTTAAACGCCGACGCCCCTATGAAACCAGACATACCGCCGCCGTCCTTCATATCGCCGCACACGAAAACCCGCTTTATATCTCGCACATGCTTGGGCACAGTGATACGAGCTTATTGTTCAAAGTCTATGCCCCGTATGTGGCCAATGCATCAAGAAGCGATGGCAGTGCGTTTAATGAGCTGATGAAACAGGAGGGACTATGATGAATGATACTCTCTCATTTGAAGCGCAATGGGATAAGCTTCATGCCTTGCTTGATTTTCAACACGCGCATGACAATACGCTGACCATCATCGCATTAGGCGGGTTATCTCAAGATGTACAACGGCTTTGGTGGCAGTCCGAAGCGCCCTTTGATTTGCACCCTTCGGCGCTTTTACAAGACAGCCTGTCGCTTTATGCTCAGCGCGGCTGGCAGCAATACCGAAACGATACCACTTTGTTTCATGCGCTCAATGACCACGTGACCGCATGCTTTGACTCTCAGAGCCATTGTTATTTTGATCTTGAGTTACACCAACGCTATCCCGATTTGCCGTTAATTAAATTTTGGCTCGCGTCGGCGTCATGTTGCTGCCGAGCATATCCCGTCAATCAGGGAGACTTGTGGCTACAACACCTTAGCTTGACCCAGGCCATGTGCCTCGCGATGGAGCAACAGTCTTATAGTCCTGATAATCTCGTCGGATACAGCGAACGAATGGTCATCGTCGTGGATGTTGAAACTCGGTGGGTGGTGTTTTGCAGTGAGAAACCGTTCTTGCCCTTCAAGGCATTGGGGCTTCAATTTTGGCATTGTTGCTATCCCTAACCACATTGAGGTAACCAAACAATAAAAACGAAAGAACTCCGATAAATAACAATAGATAGGAAAGAGACAGAGAGGGAGCACCGACCAGCCAATCGGTGCTCTGAATAAAACTGGAGCACGACAGCGCCAACTACCTTCAGAAGGACCGCTTTTGTAATAATAGCGCGATAAAATCAGGGTCAGGATATTGATTCCCCTGGTGGGGCAATTTGAAATCGGCGATAACAGATAAGTTGTGTTTATTTGCCGTAGGGCTGCTCAATCATATGTCAGGCAGCCATTATCAGGAGTTCAAGGCACAAGGTTTGAGTATAAAAGCTCTGGGTCCATGGAAAAGACCCACATTGTTCTATCCCTTTATTTTGCTGAGTATCTGGCGCATATCCAGAGTTCAGGCAACGATCAAGACGATATTGCAAAATATTTACTGTAATAAAAATTACAGTAAATTAATTCAAAGGACCTAATAACAAGACGATTTTGCCTCACACAACGCACACAGGAATAATCTGAAAGGAGAGTCGATGCGAAAAGTCCAAGCAAGATTGACCCAACGGGCTCAGTTGGGCTAAAACCAATCGTCTTCAGCAGCAAAAAATCGAAGGGATCAATACTCATCAACTGTTGATGAAAACGCGCCGCATCAACTCGCTCTTTACGAAACGCCTCAAGCACCTCGGTAAGAATCGCACCTGGTACCGGTTGATGTGAGGCATCCGCGAGCAGCGCCTGATTGAACGCCTCGCGCAAATCTTTGGTGTTAACAGGGTTGAACAGCTAGGCCTCTTTGGTTGGACATTCATAAGCCCAAGCTAAACCCTGCTCGATGGTCAGGTGATATCAGGAACGGTAAGGCCGTGACCCTTCGTCAACCTTATCCTAATATCTTTGACCTGTAATTCATTAGTTAAGTACCAACTGACGGACGTTTACCAAAAAACACCTTAACAAAGGTTAATTACTGTACTAAAATTTACAGTAATTAATTTAAGGTATAGCTATGAGATTTTACAACCGCCAATCTGAACTGAAAAATTTACAACGATGGACCGACACGGCCCACCATCAATACAGCCAGCTAACTATGATGGTAGGTCGTCGACGCGTGGGTAAAACCACCTTGCTAAAACAAGCGTTTGAAGGGAAAAATGTCGTATATCTGTTTGTTTCCAGAAAGGCAGAGCCACTGCTTGCCGAGGAGTTTACCGAGCAAATCAAGGCGCAGTTGGATCTCCCCATTTATGGCCAGCCAGATTCGCTCAAAGCTATCCTGGAGATCCTACTTACTTACGCCAAATCCAACCCGATCACCGTGATCATGGATGAATTTCAAGACATCCAGAAGGTTAACGCCAGTTTTTTCTCTGACATGCAAAACCTCTGGGACAGCCATCGCCTCGACTCTCGCATGCACCTGGTTTGCTGTGGTTCACTCTATTCAATGATGACGCACCTATTTCAAAACAGTAAGCAGCCACTGTTTGGCCGTGCAGATCATCGGATCAACCTTCAACCACTCAAACCAACCTTCATTAAGGCCATGATGAGTGATCATGGCTGTTTTAGCCCTGAGACTTTGCTTGAATGGTATTGCTTTAGTGGGGGGATCCCTAAGTATCTGGAGTGGCTGGTGCAATGTGACCCAAAGCAAAGTTTATGGCCACAGTTAATTGATGAGTTCTCACTAACGTTAGAGGAAGGTAAATACCGGCTGGCGGAGGAGTTTGGTCGCGAACAAAGCAACTACTTTTCCATTTTATCCGCCATTGCATCAGGTAAAACCAGCCGAAGTGATATCGAGTCGATGCTGCAGTACTCGGTTGGGCCACAGCTGAAAAAGCTGGAGGAGGAATTTGATATCATTGAGCGGATTGTCCCGATATTGAGCAAGCCTGGCGGCCGCATGGTTAAATACCAAATCAAAGATGCGTTTCTCAATTTCTGGTTTCGCTACATCCACAAAAACCAAAGCAGTGTCGAGGTGGGCAACCTGCTTTATGTTCAGCAAGTTATCGAACGCGACTTTGAGCAATACAGTGGGGCCTGGTTAGAGCGACTTTTCAAGTCCATACTTGCAGAATCAGGCGAGTATAACCAAATTGGCACCTATTGGGAGAAAGGTAACCAGAACGAGATTGATATTGTGGCGGTGAACGATTCCAACAAGCAAGTGGTGTTTATTGAAGTGAAAAGGAACATCAAACGCTACAGCAAGACCCAGCTTATCGCCAAGTCACAAAAGCTACTGAGCAAGTTCAAAGGGTATGAAGTGAGCTATCGGGGAATGAGCCTGGAGGATTTGGTGTCGCTAAATTAGGCCAAAGCGAAAGGCTTAATCTTAAACCGTTCATTGTGCTGTCATTCCTTTTGCAAAAACAACATATGATCACAGCCAAGTTTTCTGTAGAGATGACATAACAGCCTCCATAAGTCATGACTGTTGTCATGATCGGGGGCTTGGGTTTAATTGGGAATGATGTCGATAATTAAGCGCTTACGATGTTCATGCGATTTCCGTGCTTGAGTCCCCAATAGGTTCATATAGCCCAACCTATTGGGGACTCAAAGCAACAAAAAAGTGTCTCACTTCCGTCTCACGGGTGAGACGGACGCTACGCTAACGCTCTATTACACAAAGACAAAAAAGGATCACCAACGATCATTACCAAGGGTCTTGACTATTGGGAAAACACCCAAAAAAAGCCGTCTGGACGTCCATGCTGACAGATAAAAATCCGCTTTAAAAATAACCAATCGCGACGCATGACACTCAAAAACCTGAGTTCGAATGATGCATTTTTGCATCATTTTCAACGAGAATTTTGTCGAGTTTTCAGCAAAAACAAAGAACAATCGTAGCCAAAAAACCGACTGCGCCGCGATGATCTGACTCAACGCTTGGTTAAGTCCGTGCGCTTTCAAAACCGCCCTATTGACCAGAGTCAGCCCAACGGATCAGCCCAAACTATCGAATCACCGCATTTAATAACCATCCAACCACAGCAATTCTACCAGCAAATCATCGATGCGAAAGGGACCCTCTCGGCTAGCCAAGTGGAAAGAGAAAAAAATGGAAAATAATTGCGCAAACACTGGACAAGTGATCAGTATTCACTATAGTAGTAGAGGATATTTTGACCAATAGGTAAGCTTTTCAAGCCTATTGGCGAAAGACAATACGCAGTTGGGATAGGAAGGTTGCACCCTTCCTACCCCGTACCGGCTGCACCGAGTTTAAGCAGACCCAGCCGATGACAAGATTCTAGCGAATTTCATCGGTCAGGGACAGATCTATTTACGATCTGAGAACCGATGGAGGCCATACTATGGCTCATATTCGCATCCGTCCCAATGGACGCATCCAGTTCGATCTTCACCTTTACGGCCAGCGCTTTCGCGAGGGCACCAAGCTTGAAGCCACCCCGAAAAACCTCAAACAAGCCAAAGCAAAACTGGCAAAAATCAACGCTGAGATCACCTTAGGCACCTTTCAATATCGCCAGCACTTTCCCCACAGCAAAAAAGTCCCCGTTTTTGAAGCACTCGAACGTGAGCAGCATCCCGATCACCGCTACCCTTTTTTCAACGAGTATGCCAATGAGTGGTTTGAACGCCAAAAAGCCAAATGGAAATCCAGCTACCAACAGACCGTATGGCTTAACCTCAAGCGCTATTTGCTCCCCGAGTTTGGCAATACGCTCATTGGTGAGCTGACATTAGCGGACGTCGAACACTATCGAAACCGTCTTATCGAACAAACCAAGCCCGATGGTCAGCGTAAGCTATCGAATCACCGCATCAACAACATCTTATGGCCACTGGTGGCGATCCTAAGCCTTGGCGCGGACGAGTATGAATTCAATTATCCGCTACGCCGCTATAAAGCCCTTCGAGAAACACGAGCCGATTCCAACCCACTGAGCGCCGAAGAGCTCAAACGGTTTTTTCAGGCACTCGATCCCGACTGGCACGACTACTTCTTGGTGCGATTTTACACAGGCTTACGCAGCTGTGAACTGCATGGCCTTCACGATGAACACTTGGATTTTGAGCACCGTCTAATACGAGTCAGACAGAACTACGTCAATGGCGAGTTAGGGGATCTCAAAACCACAGGCTCAAGACGCGATCTGAAAATGAATGAAGCGGTATTTGAGGCGCTAAAACGAACCGTCGCTCGTAAGACCATCAATACACCCTTTGTGTTTACCAACCCAAATGGCGCGCCGCTCGATACACATTACGTGAGCAAAAAACTCTGGTACCCGACGTTAGAAAAAGCCCAATTATCTCGCCGTCGTCCCTATGAAACGCGACATACTGCCGCGGTCTTGCACATCGCGGCGCATGAAAATCCGCTTTATATCTCTCACATGCTCGGCCACAGCACGACCAAGTTATTATTTGAAGTCTATGCGCCTTATGTAGCCAATGCTTCACGCCAAGATGGCAACGCCTTTAACGCACTCATGAAGGAGAATCTATTATGAATATTTTCACCTTCCGTCAGCCTGAGGACTTTTTCGTCGCGACAGGTGACCAACGCCAACTGGCGGCGTTTGCGTTAGGCGCAGCACACCCAAGCGTTCATGCCGTACTAACTCAATTAGACGCTGTGCAAATCAGTCAAACAGCGAGCCTCGAACAGTTAACGTGGATAGCCCACACCTTGTTCGAGCAGCACCGATCTAAGCCTGGCATAACAAAGACGCTTGAGGATTATCAAGCCCACTTGCTCAGTGATGACACTCGTCAACTCAATGACGTCACTCATCATGAACACTACGCCATTTTACCACTCCTCAAATGGTATCAGGCCACACTCGATGAGGCGTATGATGTGGACATCTTATGGTCGCGTCACCTAGCACGCTGCCAAACCCTGTGTTTTGCCTTATATTGGAAACAACATTGTCCTCAAGCCTGCATTGCCTACAATCAGCTTGAACTCAGCCTCTACGATCCCAAGCTCAATCAATCTCACTACTACACTGACACCGCCACTGAGTTTGAATTTAATTGTGGCACCTTACATTGTGAAGTAGGCGCATTTCCTTGGTCGAATGTGGTGAACCATGTCGGTTAACTTGCCATACTTCATTCATTGACCTATGAAAAAAAGCCGCTAGATATCCCTCTAGCGGCCTGAAGCAACCCAGTGGCTTTACCCCTTCATTAACGATTCAAGATCCTCTTTAATCGCATCTTGTAGTCCTATGATGTGAACGATTCACAACGAAAGGAGCGAGATTGCGCAAGCATCATGTTCAGACAGATACATTTCACTCCACTAGATTCTGTACAAACACACAATACAGACATACAATATTAAGTACATAATTAAGTACTCGAGGGTATTATGAAAACAAGTACCATTTATGCTGAAAAAGCCGTGTCATCAAGCGAAGCTAGAAAGCACTTTAAAGATTGCTTATCTGGGGATCCTGTCGTGATTTTGTCGAACAATGAACCGGCTGGTTATATGATGAGCGCCTCTTTTTTTGAAGGGCTGATAAAAGCTTTAGAGGATAAGAATGCTGGCTCTGTTTCATCATTTAGACCAATGAGTGCTCGCTTAGAGGTCATTACTCACCTGAACGCTCAAGCGTTAACAGAACTTGATGAGAAGACTTTGGGTGAGTTTCAAGAGTGAGAACGTCATTAGATATTCGAGTTTTTAAGCATAAGATCTTAATTGATGCACTGACTGAAAGTGAGCTTCATTCTTTGACTAAAGATTTTAGGTGCTATAAGGAGACGGGTGAAAAGCCAGATTTCTTTGGTCGTGATGAAGCTTATGATCATCCCAATACATTACCAATCCTAAAGTCAGAAGAAGTAAAGCACATTCACTTGGCTGCTAATGATGCTCCATTCTTAAGTTCTATCCAATTTTACCAAACAAGTGATAAGCACTTAGTGTATTGCCAAGGCTGGAATGAACCTAACTGTTTCCTGTTAATCGCGATTTTGGCACCTGATGCTCATGAGCAAGCTCGCAATAGAACCATCATGCATAATTTGGGCTTGATTGCTGAAAAATTCAGGCAGCATTTCTAAAATATTCTGTCCCAAAATATGACAAAAGGATGGCTGTGACAGGCTGGCGATGAAACCGTCATCGAAGTGGCTCACCTTCAGACTTAGCCAGCAGCACCACATGTCGCCGGCACTGAAGATCAGCGATCAATACTGCCATTCTCTCTGGACACACATACCAATAGACTTCATCACCTAGAGACTCAAGCAGCGTATTAAAACTCCATAAGCTTAATGACATCGGGAAAGATAAGGGATAAAAAGACGTATCCAATTCCAAATCCAGATCCGCTGAAACGCGATCTTGGTTAACACTAAAATGATACCCAGACTCATTAGGTTGCCTTGCCACAACTAGGCGCGCGCGCTTTTCATCATTCGCAATATTAAGCTGACGAACCAATCGAGACAGCTTCTCTGTTTTGAGTGGGTAGCATTGCGCTTTGGGTAAATTTAACCAGTTCGACATAAACGTTTGTCCATCCCATGAGGGTGAAGCCGCGAGAGTGAACGAGCATTGCCAACCACGCTTTTGAAAAATGAGGTGAGTATGGGTCAGCGTCACGATCACCTGCTCGGCAATCACACTCAATAAGCCAGCAAGGTGACTGGCATGACGGATACTCAGTCGTGCTTCGTAAAAACCGACCGGTTCAGGGCGTTCGATCAACACAGGCACTTCAAGGGCGCAAGACCACGTATGCTTCATCGCGTACACGGTCAAAACGGGCGGCGCCGACTCTCGAAGCTCAAGGATCAGGATCACCTCTTTGGAAGCGTTCGCATTGTTCTCCTGAGTCAGTTGATTTATGAGCTTAAACAATTGTGCCAGCTCTATCGCCACCACCTGAAAAGAGATGATCGGCGCCACAGCAGGAAGATGGTATTGCGAGAAAGGCGCATCCGCTTTCACTTGCATGCCATACGTGATCTCATGGGATCGCTCAAACATCGGCTCACTGTGTGCATCGTCAAAAAACTCAAGTTGCGGTGTAGCCTCTTCTTGATACGCCGCCCAGTGCACTTCTCTATCACTTTCAATGACAAGCCAAACCGGATCATGACGGTCGAAACGCATTAATATATTCACCAACCCCTGCGCGGGTAATGTGAGGCAACAAGGAGCCGTCAGGTTCGTATGGCGAATTGGCCACTCATAATAGGCAACGATACCGCTATGGGCCGCGACATGACTCCGAATCGTCAACCGCTTCGTCGCAATATCGATATCCACCAAAAAATCACTGTGCTCATGATCACTCGCGATCCCAACCTTGACGATAAATTGAAGAAAGTTCAGTCGAACATTCGCCTCAAGTAACACACTCTTAAATCTCTTATCGCTCATTCACTATCCATCTTTGATGCACAATCCGCGGCTTGTGACTCTGCCCACTGATACCAGTCCAAATAATCGCTCAAAAGCGCGATAATCGACCCAATTTGTGACCACAACGTCCACTGTAAGCGGTAAGGCCTAGTGAAAGCCTCTGTTTTACTCATACTTGCTTCTCTCACACAGTGCGCACCGGTTCGCTCAATCAGCTGTTGCCAATGCGCTGCACTGCTCGAGTCGTCACGTGCTTGAACCTTTATCGTTAGAGGCTGCAAGTTAAAATAACCATACACAGACAATAGGCATTGCAAGTCACGATAACGAGTGATGCTTTTACGTGTCAGTAACGCCTGTGCTTTTTTCAAGTGCGCATGCATTCTACGCAACCTTTTACGAGGATACGTGCGCCACTTATCAGCCTGCAAGCATAATCTAAGCCAGGCATGCTCTTGATTTGGCTCGATACGAAAACGCAAAGGCGCCGCTTTCGATTGCGCTAGCCACTGAACCAACTCGGCAGAGCATAACGTCTCCCCCCCTCCTACCATCAATTTTTCTAGCTCAACCACAAAACGCGAAAAGCTGAGAGGTGACAAGTCCACCGCCGATTTGTCTTCATCGAGGCGAGAGCGTTTGCGATTCTGGGTGTCAACATGATGATGCTGAGCGAGTTTCCAGTCACGAATGATCCAGTCGCGCAGCGCCCAAGTAGCTAAGCTCCCGGCTTGCGAGCGGTCATTGGGCTTTTGAAAAAGCTGCTTTTGACGCTCAAAACCATAGTTGGACTCCGATGTCCAAAATCGAACCTGTGATTTTTTTACCTCATAAGAATGATAAGTCACTATCAATGACACCCAGTCGACCCAATGCCAATAGGTGCTCCACGCAGTCGCAGGCGAAGCATGACCAAGCTTTTCTGCGACCCAATCTAAAATAAAAAAGTGCGGTGTCAGATGCTGACCATGTAAATCGAACGCAGCGCTGAGTGCCTCTAACTGAGCTTTCGAAAATAACACGTGCTGCATAAAATACACCGCAGGCCACGCCCTACCTCGGAAGGCTAACATCGCAAGCAAACAGACCCAATTGTTCGCGGCGCAGTGACGAAAGGAGTGAGTCACGATGGCACCGTCTTTTAAGTAGCGTCGAGCAAAGTCAATAAACTGTGACTCTAGGGCTGAAAATGCCCAATGAGAAAACAGCGGCCGTTGCTCATAGGCGGTACCCCCCAATAAGGCGTGCTGCTCATCAATGTACCCTACCCACTGCGTGACGATGAATGTCGGCACCAACGTCAGAGGAATTTTTCGCACCGCATGGGCTGTCTTGCGCTTTTTGTCGTTGGTGATATACAAAAAGCCGGTATTAAAATCGATATCGCGCAGCTTCAGTGACAGCGCTTCATCTTCACGCAGTCCCATGTAATAGCAAAGCTGCATAAACACGATAATTTTCCGCTCATAAGCGCCCCCTTGCTCACCAAACTTCTCACAAATCTCATCAAACATCGCGGGTGGGACATAATGCGCTCGCACCACACCTTGTGAAGACACTACATCAAAGATATCTAAGTCTATCAAAGGAAAATGGGAGTACTGCTGACAAAATCGCAAAAATCGCGCAACCGTATATTGCTCCTCAGCATTCTCAAATTGATCCAACCCCACCTGGCAGCACGCTTCAAATTCATGCTCTGACACGGTCATAATATCGATACCCTGCCACGCCGCGGCAACAAAACGCTGCACAGTCGAGTGATACGTCAGCAGCGTCCCCACGGCTAATTTCTCTTTCCAAGCGGAGCCATAGATAAAAAGAGAGGCAATCCACTGGTTGCACAATGCCACGGCCCACGCAGTCGGCTCTTGCAGTATCATGTCAAATGCATGCTTAGCCTGCTGATAGGCGCAGCCGGAGCGATGCTCTTTTTTATCTTCTAATTGGTAATGAGATAAGATCTGCCTGACATAACGCGATACCGCCTTTGCTTGTTGTATCGTCTCTACAGATTGCGTATTCGATTGCCACACAATGGACTGCCCATTTTTGGCGGTGCGATTTCGCGCAGAGACGGGGGTGCCTGAATCGATGCAAGTGCCAATAAAGCTTCGTATAAACGTCGCATGATCGAGGGCGCTATTTTGTGACCATAAGTGTTCAACGCCTACGCTATTATCCAAAAAACCGATATATCGCAGCAGCTCGGAAGCAGACAATGAGGCAATGGCCTGACGCAGATGACCACTCACTTCAGTGCTCCAATGATCTCGCCACGCCAACACGGCCAACCTTACCTGCTTTTGACGCTGGCGAGGTGGCCACGCTTGCACTTGCGCCCGAGCTCGATGCAGAGCCAGTATCGCCTCCTGCCTCAGATACACGCGGCGATGCAGCGCCGGTAAATAAGCAGTCACCCAAAATTCATCAGAAGGTCGGCTATCGGTGGATGTACAACGTTGAAATGAACCATATTGAACAGGCGCCTCTTCAAATGAGTGACTCTCACACGACAGCGTCACCCACTCGCTTTCGTCTACATTCAATAGCGCCAGCAGCTCTGTCATACGAGTTAACCCCGCACGAAACCCTATCAGTAAGACGGCCTGACCTATCGCGGCCAGATACCGTGCATCCGTCTCGTGCTTGGTCCCTTGACTATAAGGACAAGCCGCATAGAGGCCACACCGTAAAGACTCAATAATACCTAACGAAGGCGTCGCATCATCGATCAATGGCCGCTCTGGCTGCAGAGGCAAAATAGACGTTGGGGCAATCAGCTCAGAATTGAGATCGTAATGGTAGTCATAAATCAGCTCAAAAGCGCTCGCGGTGACAGTAAGCTCCGCTTGGGTTTGCGCCAACAACGAAATGGGTTTGACCGCTTTACTGATCGCGTTTTTGGAGCTGAGCTTGGATGAGCCAAGCAGCGCTGGCACCTCCGTTTGGAGACGAAAAAACACCGGCTCTATCGCCTCTCGGATCGCCTTGGGTTGGAGTGCAAGCCGCTGTTCACACTCAACTATCCAGTCATCAAGCGTTTTAGTCATTGCCCCACTCCTTTTAACGACCATGATTGAAGCAGCGTTTCAACTTTCGCATCCCAATGCGCAATCGATCGCCAAAGCGATGACATAGAAGGATGATAAGCCGACTGAGCAATCCTTTCTTGAAGCGATTGTTGAACCTCAGCCATCTGACGGATAGAGCATAAGGCATACTGCGACAGTGGGTTCTGCCCCCGTTTAAAGTGATTCATCCGCATATTTAACTCACTTTGAACAAAGCTAGGATGGGCTTTAAAAGCCTCAAGCAACACTTGGTGCGCAGCGTTATGACGAAAACAGCCGACTTCCAATCGGTCTAGGTAGCGCGCCAGTAAATCTTTAATCATCGCTGGCGATAAGGGCTGCCAATCTTGGCCATCAAATACACTTAATACAGGTCTCGATTGAACAAAATATTGCGGGCTCATGGTGCAGGCATAAGCTTGATAGCGCTGTAATAATGACGCTAACTCATAAGACGGTGTCACCAATCTGCGCGCTTCTTTATGATGAACGCGCTTGTCTTGCAGCGACCAAACTCCCGCTTCCCACGCACAATCTTGATCGGCTGGATAAGGCGAAGACACGGGCCGCAACCCCAACTCAACAGCCGTTCGTATATGCAGGTAAAGCGCTAAACGCTCACTGCTTTCAACAGATAAAGAAGCAGCCAGACCGATATCTTGGTGAAATAAAGGCTTTAATAGCGCCTCAAAGGCGCCTGGCAATAGTGACTCTCTTAACGTAATGGCACTGCCACATTGCTCATGATAAGTTTCCCCACTGATGGACGCACTCGTGGTTTCGCTATACCAACCTTGCTGAGGTTGGATATTCATCGCCGATAAAAAGGCATTCCAATGTTGGTGTGTTGATGCCGTCATCGCGGCGCCTTCTAAATTCGCATAGTGCATCTGCACGCTGCCTTTACCTGCAAGGAAATCGGCACTCACCGACGGCATTCGCTGCGAGCTGTAACGATGAAATACCTGCGTTAATCGCGCGGGTGTCACTTTGAAAGAAAAATGATGACGACTTTGCGCGATTTTCTCTGTTAGCCACGTTTGATGCTCGCGAGAAGTAAGAAGCAGACCTTGTTCAAGACTCACCAAATGACGCTGATGCGCAGGCACCGCTCTTAAAATGAGATTCAAAAGTGACTGCATTGGCCAAGGAAGCGTCACTTCAGTGCTTTTTTGTGAGGTGAAGTACTGCTTACTTCCCTGTGGAGGTTTTGCTCCTTCAAATAAATCCGTATCTAATATCAACGTTGCATGGCATGCATCTCGGCGATCGAGCTCATACACAAGACACGGAGCGGGCGGCGATTTTGCCCTGCGACTACCGAGGTTAAGCAGAGGCTGCTGAAGATTAAGGGTGCCACAAAACATTCGCAAAAACAGTAAAAACCAATGGCTCCGCTCCTTCGCGGGGATGCCCAATAAATCTTGCTCTGCTAGAGCCGGACAATGGAACTGGAACCAGATCGCAAGCTCAGAAGGCGATAAGACGTCGTTACTCATTGGATGCGCTCGATTGGCCCTAGCAATGGCTTGAGACATACCGACTTTTTGCCGTAAAAATTTTTGCCGAGCCTGCTGATGAGTGAGCTCAGGCTGACGAAGCAAACCGTATGTGGAATCGGGCTGATCGGCGCGGGGACGCTCTTCGTTTGAGGTGAGTAACGGCTCAACGACATTATCGGCTTCAAGCACCGGCATAAAGGCTTCCATAAAAGAAGACTGCGTTTCACCTTCACGATCCGTCGGCGTGATAAGGTTGACCTTCAACTCATCACCAATAAACATCGTCTCCTGGTGTGCATTATCACTTTTAAACGGGTAGGTCTTCAGCCGTGAAGATCTCTGAGCTCTTTTTGCCGAACTGAAATAAGGGGCGAGAGGGGCCAAACCAACCTGCTGCTGGCATAAAAGATAGAGCTCCGTCAGCGTGGCATCTTTTAAAGTCGTCAAGCAAATTGGGCAATGTCCATAGTCACGCCGGACTCGGTCAAAGCTCAAGCAAACCTCATACGTTAGCGTCCCCACCGCCTCTTGCAGTCGTGCAAAAAACCACAGCCAGTGATTAGCGTGTATCTTATCGACTATCGATTCAATAAAAAGCAGCGTGACATAGGTGGGATAAAAAGTCAGCATTGAACGAAGCTTGAAGCGATCCAACTCCTCAGGGATCCGCAGCTCATCGCTTTGCGATGCATTGAGAGCGATCGCCTTGATGGCTAACTCTAGATGATTCAACGCATTGCGTTGCCATTGATTAACAGGCGCGGTTAACGCTTGGTGAACCTCAAGCCATTGCTGCAATATGTGGATGGTTGATTGTGGATAAACAATGTCAGGGGGCAAAGCGCAGAGTTGCCATAAATGGCGACAAGTTTGTTGTCGCTGAGGCAAAGATAAGTCAAAAAAAGACGGCTCGGAGACGGGATCATTAGTGAAAATTTGAGTAGGCTCATCGCCAAGTAAGAACGCATAAATCCCGCATTCAAGAACATCTTCAGGAGCTAGGGAAAGTGAATCACTTAAAAACCACATAACACCCCCTAGTCATCGCTGCTAATATCAGACGATTGAACAGAAGGGATATGCTCGGTGTGTTGTTCCCATGAAAAATGGCGGTTTGTACTATCGGGTATAGAGACAGTACATTGTTTTGGCGATGTCTCTTGAGAGGAGAGTAACGAGGAATAGTGGCGATTTAGTGAAGAACGATTGCAGCCAAGCATGGCTGTATAATCTTTTTGGGAAAGCAAAGGGGAATAAGAAGACGTCGATTGCCAGATTTGTTCAAGCCCATACAAATCTTTGGATGAGACATCATCAAGGTATCGCAGATATCGCCGTTGATGGAGCGCCTTTTTGACAACGTCAACGTTGTTCGTCGATTGAAGGATGATAACATCAACGTCCAACTCCGGGCAGCACTCCTGTAGCCACATAATTTCATCAACCCATTCAATAGGATAGAGCTTTTTTCTACACCGAATGGTTTTTATCGGTATCAGGCTATCCAATAATAAAGGAATAAACGGAGAGGAAGCCTGCTCGGCAAGGTAGTACAGCCGCTTGTGTAGACGTGCGTTATTTGGCACTAGAGGAAAGCAATGAAGCTTGGAGATAGAAATAATACTATGCTCGATAACGAACTCCCATTCGCTTTAATAAAAAGAAGCTAACCGAAAAATAATAAAATCATACCGTCAAATGATGATGTAATAAGTGCTTCATTTCACAATGTATAAAAATCAGGGCAAGATTACGAAAGCCCTTGCCCTGCAAGGACTAACGATAAATAGCTCGAATTTCGGTTGGCCTTTCGCTGCTTTCTTTCTAGCCCTGCCTTAAACGTTTTTTCATTTGTCAGCATGTTTAATGCCATATGGCGGATCACTGCCAAATTCTCACCTGCAAACTCTCGCTGAATTCGGCACTTATCTTCATTCATACCGACATCCAACCGCCAGTGCATTTGAACTTCAATACTCCAGTGCGCTCGAGACTTTTCCAGCAACTCTTTAGAATCTAATTCTGCTGAACTGATATAGTAACGAATGCTCAATGACTCCGCAGGTTTGTCACCCTCTTGCCTAATTGACGCTACCATACCGATAGTTTTTAGTTTAGGCCAATCAAAGGCAATATCCCCCAGTAGACCCGTATCATGGCTGACCATGGCCAAACGTGTCTCTGTTCGACCGTGTCCTTGCTCTTGAATGCAGTATTTATCGCCGTCATAGTCGTTTATCATGCCTGAGTTGAACGTTTGGCTTATGGCTTGTTCCAGCCGCTCCTGATTGCCTTTAACCGCAAGAAGATAGTCTGCATCTTTTTTTACGATTTGCTTTGCAATCTCTCTCTGACACCCCATCGCATCAATGGTAACAAGGCATCCACGGATTTCGAGGAGTTTTAATAACTCTGGGATAGCTTTGAGGTGAGTAGGCCACCGGAACCTCCCCGATAGCCTCTCGCAGAACCGTACGTGAACCTCTCAGCTCATACGGCTCCCATCAAGCAAAACTTCTTGATGATCCAAATTTCCAGTGTGGAAACAATCTAGGACATTGAACCGATAGCCTATCAAAGAAAGCTATCGCTCTTCCTTTATGACATTTAAGCGATTTGAATTTCCTTCTCGCCCAACGTACTAAAGTCTTATTGAAGTGTCTGAATACCGAGTCTAATTCACTTCGCCTGAACTTCCCGTAATAGTTTATCCAACCATTTAGCATCGGACTTAGCCACCTGCTGAGTTGCTCTAAACTGTACTGTGATTTCTGACGTACTTTTAGCTCTTTAACTTTCCTACGCATGGCTTTCTTAGCTGTCATACTGACAGCAGGCAAAAACCGGTTGTAGAGTCCCCCCGTCCGTTTACACTTATTTGTTCTGGCTCTGAACGTATACCCAAGAAAATCAAATTTCGTATGCTCTATATGATGACCTGACCCTCGTCTGATATCATCTTTGCAATAAACAATCTTCGTCTTGATTGGGTGCATTTCCAGTCCACACTCCTTAAAGCGTTTCGCTAGGTCATCTCTCAACTTCTCTGCTTTCAGCCTTGTTCTTGCGTGAACAAGTCCATCATCTGCGTAGCGACACCATGGGTTGTCTGGATAATTCTTTTCCAGCCATTTATCGAAAACATAGTGAAGGAATAAGTTAGCAAGTACTGGACTCACTACACCACCTTGTGGCGTGCCTATTTCTCTGTTCGTTTTCGTCCCATCAGCTTTCTGCAACGGTGCAACTAACCACCTTTCTATGTACAAAATCATCCATTGATAATCTCGGCCCTGACTTTCTTCAGCAAGCTGAATATGCTTCCTAACCGCTTTCATCAACAAATCATGACGTATGTTGTCAAAGAGACCTTTGATATCAAACTCCAGTACCCAATCGTACTGCCAGCACCGTCTTCTCGTCACCTCTATCGCATCATGAGCAGATTTACCCACTCGATAGCCATAAGAATCCTCTAGGAAGTGATGCTCGAGCATAATTTCAAGCTTGTCTCTTACCACCGTCTGTGCCACACGGTCACTGACCGTTGGGATGCCTAGTATTCTTTCACCACCTGACTTCTTCGGTATACTTACCGCAGCAACGGGCGGGGGAAAGTAGGCTCCCGATGACATTCTGTTCCATATCTTGTAAAGGTTGTTTTTAAGGTCTTTTTCAAAATCCTCTATCGTTACTCCATCGACTCCGGCTCCGCCTTTATTAGCTTTTACCTTTTCGAAAGCCGTCTTTACATCCCATTTGGATATTTCAAAAGGTTTTGGTTGTCCGTGCGACCTCCTCCTGCCTGTCGGCAGTTGAGTCGTCGTTTCAACCGACTTGACGCAATCCCTTCGCTCCACGCTCATTACAAGCCCTTCAAAACTACTACGAATTGCTCCGCCCCAGTATCACGCATCGGTACTCTCATATTCATGAATTTTGTCATTTATATTTCTTCCTTAACATCGTGATGACTGGTTCCCGTGGTTCCCACAAAGAGCCTAGTACAAGGTCATGCCCACTTTACGCCGAGCATCGCACACCCAGCATTCGGAATTCACCGGTGTACTTATCCTGAAATAACAAGACGATTTCAGTTTTGATGCTACTTTAAATTAACGACGCGTCCACATGGGTTCGGGTTTACTCATCTCCTTGCACCCTACCTCGCCAGAATTCTTATTCTGATTTTCTTTCAACGCTTCTGACCATTACTCTTAATAACAGCCACTTGAAAGTGGTTTAGAGCCGGCTTCCGACAGCAGACTCTGGAGGGCCTACCTCCATCTCTTCATGAGCTTACGCTCATCCTCCTGTTTGCCTTCCTTAGTAAACAGGGTTCAGTGCCCACGGCACACTCTCATTAGATTTTTCAGCAGTTTTCACCTGACCCAGTACTAGTTGATTCGCAGCACTAAACGCACTGACCATGTGGATCGCTGCTTTACGTTTATCCTTGTCATAAGTGCCTCGCAACGTCTTACCATCAATCGCTATCACATCACCTTGAGTCACATCATGACAGTCTTTCATCCATGCAGAAAAGCAGGACTGTAGGCGCTTTGGTGTGATCAAATTGATGACTCTCGCTATCGTATCATGGACAGGAATTCCGTTTTCAAAGTCACCATATTGTTTAAGCCAATCAAGGTTATCCTCTCCAAAATCTTGGATGCTTTCCCAACCTTCCGAACCTGCTATGACTGCCGCTACGGTAAGAAAAACAATATCAGTAAGCTTATGTTCTACTTTCCATGATTGACGTGGGTCTTTGATAACTGAAATATGATCCAAAAGGCTTAATCCGTTCATTGTTCTGACTTCGATTCAGTAAAAGTCAGTATATGATCACAGCTAATATTGATCGTCAAATCGATCGATATTTTATTGCAATTTATGTGGCTTCAATGTAGAAATTGGTAGAAATCGTGCTCTCGGTCAAGCCTTATTCTACAAGGGGTTTTCATGATCTTGCCCTGGTATAAAAATACAACCACTGAACACTCTAGAAATTACAGGCACTCATTGACGCTTTACCTGATACCCAAGCCCTTTTGGTGTGTAGCGCATAACTTTCCAGTTCTTTAGCAGACCCAACAGCACAGCGAAATTTGCCCCCAAAGCTTTCTGAAAGCTTCAGCCACTCTTCGGCATTCATATTGAGCCGTTCAAGAATCGTATTATCACAGGGCGGAATATAACCACGCTTGTTTGGCCGAACCACTTGGCCTAATGCTTCTACTAGCGCTAAATAATCCAACAACGAAAACTCTATTCCACCTATTTGGGAACAAGCCGATGGCTGCATTTGTCGTTCATTTCCTAAAAAACCAGCCAAGCCTTTTGCTGGCAAAGAGGCAATCTCACCATTGCCTTTATCTTGCCGACTCGCTACTGAATGAATACGTTCATAGATAGAAGTAAACTCGGAAGCTTCAAGCGATTGAGCCATGTCAGCCCGAACGGGATTTAAATCCACATATGCCATACAGCTAAGTAGAGCCTTTTCATCGAGTAAGGCTTGAGATTTAAACCGCCCTTCCCAGAAGCGACCTTTGCAGCCCTCTTCTTTATTGGCTTCACGGGCAACATACTCATTGAGGTTACGCATAAACCAAGAGATATTGGTTAAGCGCTCACGCCATTCGTCAATAAGCGCCAGAGTGTTGTTGATTTCTGCCTTAGATTTTAAATCACCATCAAGCCAACGGCTGACCAACAAAGGTGCTTTGTATAACGTCGTCCAACGCTGCGCAACCTCTTGGTGACTCCAAGACTCGGCGGTAGCCGTATTCACATGCAGCACTAAGTGGTAATGATTGGACATAATGGCATACGCGCACACATCAATGGCAAACACCTGACTTAGCAAGCGCATGCGTTCGACCAACCAAACTCGGCGGTGCTCAAAGTTTTGCCCTGAATAATGGTCTTCACCACACAAAAAAGCACGGCGCACACACCGTGAAATACAGTGATAATGCGCCGTGTCTTGAAGGGATACTTGAGTTGAGCGAGCTTGAGTCATCCTAACCACCAAGGTGAACAAAATCTAAACAGATAAAGTAAGCCTAGTTGGGGATTGCGAGAGTGTCAAATATATGGGTGTCCTGTTTATATGTTAACGATAGGCATCATTTCTTTTGGCATGGATTTAGTTGCGGGTAAAAAGCGAGTGCCATAACCGGCTGCGGGGAATAAGCAGTGTTTAATCATTATTTTAGTTCTTATGTATTTCTTACTGACGTATATAAAATATTGCGGATAGTATTGAAAATACCAAAACAAAGTGTCTCAATATCAAAATTGAAATAAGACACTATAGATATAAGAATTTGTTATTTTTATAAATGCAGGTATTTCCTAGAGGCGCACTTTCAGTACGCCCCTATAGAAATTTACTTATTGTAAAACTCGCGGTACCATTGAATAAATTCAGCGACGCCTTCTTTAACCGTTACTTTTGGTGTGTAGCCCGTAGCTGCAAACAAGTCTTGTGTGTCAGCATAAGTTTGGTAAACATCACCAGGCTGCATTTCACGGAAGTTTTTCTTCGCTTCAACGCCTAGCTCGTCTTCAATGGCCTTCACAAAATCCATCAGCTTGATCGGTGAACCGTGGCCAATATTATACACCGAGTAAGGTGCAGAGCTGGTGGCAGGTGATCCTGCTTCTACCGTCCATTCGTTATCACGAGTAGGGACCACATCTGCAATACGCACTATCCCTTCAACAATATCGTCTACGTGGGTAAAGTCACGCCACATGTCGCCATTGTTGTTAATATCGATAGTATCACCGTCCAAAATCTTCTTGGTGAAGATGAAAGGAGCCATATCAGGGCGGCCCCATGAACCATACACGGTGAAGAAACGAAGACCCGTTGTAGGGATGTCATAAAGATGCGAATAGCTGTGGGCCATTAGCTCATTAGACTTCTTAGTTGCGGCGTACAGTGAGACTGGGTGATCCACTGAATCAGACGTTGCAAAAGGCGTTTTCGCATTCAGGCCATACACACTGCTTGATGACGCGTACACTAAGTGCTGAACCTTGTTGTGGCGACAGCCTTCAAGAATGTTCAAATGCCCAACTAGGTTAGAATCTGCATACGCATGAGGATTTTGAATCGAGTAACGCACACCGGCTTGGGCTGCAAGGTGAATGACTTGATCAAATTGCTCTGTTTCAAACAATTCAGCAATAGACTCGCGGTCAGCGATATCAAGCTCAATTAATTTAAAGCCAGGGTGCTTAATTCGCTCTAAGCGCGCTAGCTTAAGGTTTACATCGTAATAGTCATTAATGTTGTCTATACCAACAACGGTGTGACCTTTTGTGGTAAGTTGCTCAACAACAGCACTACCAATAAAGCCGGCGGCACCAGTTACTAAATACTTCATATTTATCTCTTAATCTGAACCGAATAAATCGCGTGTGTATACCTTGCTCTCTACGTCTGCAAGCTCTTCAACCATACGGTTTGACACAATAACATCAGACATTGCCTTGAACTCACTAAGGTCTTTGATGACTGCTGAATGAAAGAACTCAGGCTCATCAAGAACTGGTTCGTACACGACAACCTCTATACCCTTAGCTTTCAGTCGTTTCATGATCCCTTGTATAGAAGACGCGCGGAAGTTATCTGAACCTGATTTCATGATCAGACGGTAGATACCGACACGCTCTGGGTTACGCTTAAGGATTGAATCTGCAATAAAGTCTTTACGAGTTGTGTTGGCATCAACGATTGCGCCGATGATGTTATTCGGCACATCGGCGTAGTTTGCTCGAAGCTGTTTAGTATCTTTTGGTAAGCAGTAACCGCCATAGCCAAACGATGGGTTGTTATAGTGGTTGCCTATACGAGGGTCTAACCCCACCCCTTGTATGATTTGGCGAGCATCTAGTCCATGGGCCTCTGCATAAGAATCTAACTCATTGAAATACGCCACGCGAAGTGCCAGGTAAGTATTAGAGAACAGCTTAACCGCTTCCGCTTCTGTAGAGTCGGTAAACAGCACATCAATGTCTTCTTTGACCGCACCTTCAACAAGCAAGTTGGCGAATATCTTGGCACGCTCTGAACACTCACCCACGATGATACGAGATGGATGCAAGTTATCATATAGAGCACGGCCTTCACGTAAAAACTCTGGTGAGAACATTAGATTTTCACAACCAAACTCTTCTTTAATACGAGCAGTGTAGCCAACTGGGACCGTTGATTTGATCACCATCACTGCATTTGGGTTAATGCACATGACGTCTTTGATCACCGCCTCCACTGACGATGTATTGAAGTAGTTGGTTTCAACGTCATAATCGGTCGGAGTAGCAATAATGACGTACTCTGCGTCAGCATAAGCCAACTCTTTGTCCAATGTCGCTGTAAAATTAAGTTCTTTAGTTGCTAGAAAACTTTCAATTTCTGCGTCTACAATTGGAGACTGTTTATTATTGAGAAGGTTAACTTTTTCTTCAATAATATCCACCGCAACAACTTCATGGTGCTGTGATAGAAGCACTGCATTAGACAGGCCGACATAGCCAGTTCCTGCTATAGCAATTTTCATAATTAATCCAACTTTAATATTTAGAATTTTATAATTACTTCAGACAACAAGTCACATCGATATGTAAACGTTGTACTGAGCTTTTTTAACCAAAACGATGAGTAAAATTAAGACTGCACTTCAACCGCAGTTTCACTTTGCTTCTTCCACTTACGCACGGCTTTTGCCATCTTAAATGAATGCGTCATCCAATACGTATGGAACAAGAAACAAGCAACAATGGTGTAGAACATAATATATTCAGGGATTGCGAAATATTCGCCAAGCAAACCCACCGTTGAGTAGAGCATTTGTACACTGCAAATCACCACAAGCGACTGCCTTGGGCTGAAGCCAATACGTTGCATAATATGATGAAAGTGTTCACGATCAGGCTGGAAAGGGGAATGCCCTTTACGAATACGGCGAACCATAATGGTCATCATATCAATCAGTGGAACGGCAATTATCCATAGCGCAGTCACAGGCCTTATAACGAAGTGATCGTGAAGGCCTTGCGTGCCACCAATCAATATCCAGATGACCACAAACCCAATCATCATACTGCCAGCATCACCCATGAACACTTTTCTAACTTTGCCAAAGTAACCCAGATTGAATAAAACAAAAGGAATTATGATGACGACAAACACAGCACAAAAATAGGCTGAGCGAGTAATATCGTGTGCATAAAACACCACGCCCAGCGAGGTAAACACCACCATGGTTAAGCCACCGAGCAAGCCATCAATGCCATCGACCATATTAAATGCATTGATTGCACCAATCACCGCAAACAGCGTGACGATAATGTCGACATAAGGGGGGAAAGCCCACACGCCAAAGCCAAGCGCGTTACCTATATGGCTGAGGGTCAAGCCCGTCTGATAAATCATGACAAGCGTCAGTACAGCCTGAACGCCCATTCGCAATTTATAACTGATATCAAAACGATCATCAGCAATACCGATTAAAACCAAAATCGTCAGACACGCCGCAAACCATTCGGAATGCATCATATCGTCAGAATTTACATAGATGAAATACAACACCGTAATACAGATCGATATACCGCCGACCAGAGGGACACTGCCTTGATGCAATTTACGTGCATTAGGTTTATCCACCAACCCTACCGCGTAACCCACTTTTCGCATGCAGTACAATACCGCCAACGATAAAAAGAAGAACATCGACAGTTCAATAAAGTAGTCAAACACTGACATGATTTGAGCCTATAAAATAATGATAATTATTTGAGCTTTGAGCTTTGAGCCTGAAAGAGCATTTACTTATCGGCCTAGCCAACCGATTATAAATAATATTTGTTATTTGAAATTGGAGTGTCTACGAACCAACTGATCATCCAAAGTAGACTCCGCTACCCCAAACACCCCGTCACCATGACCAACTCCGTCATCACCGAGTGCTTAAGAAACATTCGCCGAGTGTTTCGTAACATCGTCATCCCCAAATGCTTCGTAACACAGTCATCCCCGAGCGCTTCTATCGGGGATCTACCAAACCAACCAGTATAACCCTCGACCATTACAGCCATATGTCGAATTACAACTTCTCAGTCGAATCCTTATCCATTTCCGCTTTCTCGCCTTTCAAATACACGTTTTTATAGCAGTAGTTCGTAGCTTCAATATAACCATCGACACTACCACAATCAAAACGCTTGCCTTTGAATTTGTAGGCAATCACGCAGCCGCTTTTCGCTTGTTCAAGCAGGGCATCGGTAATTTGAATTTCACCACCTTTACCAGGCTCAGTGCCTTCCAAAATTTCAAAGATATCCGGCGTTAAGATATAACGACCAATGATAGCAAGATTGCTTGGCGCTGTGCCCTGCTCTGGCTTTTCGACCATATCGGTAATGCGAATCAAATCATCGCTTAAATGCTCACCGGCAATAACGCCGTATTTGTGGGTTTCACTTTCGGGTACTTCTTCCACCGCCACAATCGAACAGCGGAACTGACGATACAATGCCGCCATCTGTGCAAGCACGCCTTTATCGGCGTTAATACACAAATCGTCAGCAAGGACCACAGCAAATGGGTTATCCCCAATCAGCTCTTTACCAGTGTAAATCGCATGACCTAAGCCCTTCATTTCACGCTGGCGAATAAAGGAGTACTGAGCGGAGTCTATCAGCGAGCGAATGTCATCCAGCAAAGGCTCTTTATTGGTCCCTTCAATTTGATGCTCCAACTCATAGTTCATATCAAAATGATCCATCAGTGAGCTTTTGCCACGTCCTGTGACCACAGCCATGCTGGTCATGCCTGCTTGGATAGCCTCATCAACGCCATATTCAATCAAGGGTTTATTGACGATGGGCATCATTTCTTTTGGCATGGATTTAGTAGCCGGTAGAAAACGCGTGCCATAGCCTGCGGCAGGAAATAAACAATGTTTGATCATAAGTGATGTTACCTAGCGAATTGTTGTAATTTTAAAATTTATTTATGCCCCCATTTGGGGGATTAAGAATGTGGCGTTAAGGTGTCGTTACGAGGGTTGAAAATAGTGACCGCTGAGAAGCCGGCTTCTTTGAGCGTTAGACGTTCAGTTTTTAAAGGCAATTTGACGCACTTCTGACAAACATCCCGACAAAAAAGTTCACCCTGTATCATGCAAAAAACCGTCATGGGCTGCGAGTGTTACAAAGATCCCTCAAACGCCTCGCCCTGCTTGTCTACTTAGCCAAAAGCATCAGCACCTCACTCCATGACGTGCTTCCGCATCAACTCACAAAGATATTTTGATGCTAAAAATAAGCGCCGTTTTAACACCGTAAAACACCCATTGGAGAGCCTTTTTGTGTCAGTTTAAGGATCAGCACCGTCTCACCCTGAGACAGTCTGCTTCTTAACTGATTATTTTCACAGAAGAAAAAAGGATCAAAAAAGATCTCCCCAATAGGCCTAACTATGCAGATGTATATACCACTCAATCAGAGAAAATAGTCTTTGGTGTGCTGATGAACCCTGTCGGTGTCAAGGAGATCATTTACACTCCACCATTGATACGCACCGTGTTGGTCATCCGGTAAATCTTTGATATCAATGTCGACGACAAGCTCATACCCTAAAACCACGTAATGGGTGCTAAAGTCCTTGCCAGAGAAATTATCGTTGTAAAAGTGTTGGTATGGGCCTAAAAACCTCGCGGCTTGAAGTTCATATTCCTGCCCTAGTTCAACTGAGGTTAAACGCGCAAACGCAGTTTCAAAACTTTCATCTTTAAGAATACGGCCTCCTGGCACAAACCAGTAACCTTGTGCTGGGCGATTAGTGCGCTCACCAAGAAGTACCTCCCCATGCGTATTTTTAATAATGAGGTCGATAGAGACTAGGGGCGCAGAGGCCACCACGGTTTTAAACGTTTCTAATGCTAATTTCATGAGAACATTGCCTTTAAACAATTGGTAGTGACATTGACTAATGCCACACAGCAGATACAAATTAAAATTTGCAGTGCCATTGGATCATTGAATTCAATGATCCAATGGCATAGCTTTCTTCTTTAATTGCAGGCTCTTGCCAAACGTCCCTGCCCTAGTATGCTGTAACGTTTAGAGTCATACGGTATGAAAGCCGATTGCCCAGCAGCAAGAGTGATGGTCGTTTCAACGGTTGAGACTTCAATATTGCCTTCAATACAAAAAACTATCTCTGCGCTTCTTGTAAATACCGTTTTTTCTTCATTCGACGCGGTTATCACATCGAAGCTGAAATCATCGACTGGCACCGGAAAATGAAGGTGCCCCTCTCGCTGAAGAGGCGTTGTCAATATTGCCTCTGGTGAGATAGATTCAAAGCGGGTATTCGCCACTAATTCATCCACAGCAATGTGTTTAGGCGTAAGTCCTGCTCGTAAAACGTTATCCGAACTTGCCATGATCTCGAGCGCTGTCCCTTGCACATAGGCATGAGGCGTTTCAGCGTGCAAGAACATCGCCTCGCCGGGTTTAAGCTCAACAATATTCAAGAACAAAGGCGCAAGCAGCCCATTGTCACCTAAATAGTGCTCAGCAAAATTTTGACTGTACTGAAGGGCCTGCTTCGCACTATCAGAAACGGACTCTAGATCGTAGCATTGGCTGAGCGCATTATGCGTTTCAACCTGTTTATCTCCAGAAAGCGTTAATAGTGTTCTAAAGAATACCTTTAGCCCTTGCGCATTGGGAGAATGCTCAAACGCAGCTACATCATCGGCAAGTGCTGTAATGTTAACCTCTTTGAAAAGCGCTATGATCTCTTCAATGGGTCTAAAACCATTCATAGCTTTGTACAACGTAATCGCATACACAAGCTCTGGTTTATGATTAGAGTCTTTGTAATTGCGGTTTGCGGCTGTTAGCTCAATATTTGACTGGTTCTCACGCGCAAATCCTATCTCGGAGTTACGCTTGTTTGGATGAACTTGAATAGAAAGTGGGGTTTGTGCAGCTAGCACCTTGAACAAATAGGGCAGCTCGCCATAACGGTTCACCGTATAACTGCCCAACGCGTGAGTGCCGTGCAACTTTAGATAGTCAGCCAACGATAAATTCAGCCCCTCTATCATGGAACAGCCGTTCGGGTGAGCGCCCATCCAGAGCTCAGCTTGGGGCTCATCTTTTGGATTCTCGATCCCAAATAAGTGATTGAGGGAGCTCATGCTTCCCCAAGCATAATTTTGAACGACGTTATTTAATTTATATATCATTGTTTTTATTATCGTAATTTAAAAAATTATAACGACTGAACTTTGTTTAATACCGAATCGACAATAGATTGTGCGTGAACCATGTTATCCGCTTCTGCATAACAACGTAGCTCAGGCGCATTGCCTGACGGACGTAAGTGAACGATGTCACCACTGCTAAGGGTCATTCGTAAACCGTCGGTAATATTTACCGAGATTACCGTCTCTTTAAAACCGAGTTGCTCAATCAAGTGTTGCGGATTTGCGTTACCTTTTTCCAAAATTCCTAAGCTTTTTTCAGTGGCAAAGTTTTGAATTCGGTCACTATGGCTAAAACGTTGTGGCAACTCGTTGACTAAATGAGTGATACTCGTATCTTTGGCAGCTGATAACAACATCAAAGCAGGTAAAACAGCATCACGCGTTGGCAGTGCTTTTAACGTTTGACCATTGACCTCAATATCACTACCCAGCAAAAATCCGCCGTTCGCCTCAAAGCCCGCAATGCGAGAATAGTCTTTTGAAAGCGCAGCAAACTCTGCAATCACATAAGGAGAGCCAATTTTCGTTTGAGATACCGTTTTAAATGCCTTTGACTGCGCAATAATGGTGTTGCAGCTTACGGGAATCGCTAATGCTTCAATGCCCATCTCTTTGGCACAAAGCATGCCTAAAATATCACCGCGAAGCCATTCGCCGTTTTCATCAGAAACCAAAGGTCTGTCACCGTCACCATCGGTAGAGAAAATGAAGTCTAGATTGTGCTCAGCAGACCAAAATTTTGCTTTCTTCTTATCCGCCTCAGCAACAGCTTCAGTATCAATAGGAACAAATTCGTCTGTTCTTTCTAGCGAGATAACTTCAGCGCCTAGTGCTTCGAACAAGCCTTGGTACAAGTCACGACCGGCACTTGAGTGCTCAAAAATACCAATACGTTTACCTGACAATAAATTAGCAGCAAACAAATCAGTGTAACGACTTACATATTGCTTAGCCGCTCTGCTTGAAGTTTGAAGAGGCTTGACGACAGGCACTTCAAACTCAACTTCTGCGTTTAATATTGCTTGCTCATCAGCCTTGGTGATTTCACCATCTGGGCGATAGAACTTAATACCGTTGCGATCAAAGGGAATGTGACTGCCTGTGATCATGATGCAAGGAATGTCGTCTTGCATTGCACAGTACGCTAGCGCAGGCGTAGGAATCACCCCATAGTAAATAGCGTTGAGTCCCATAGCCTCAATCGCAGCAATGGTCGCTCGCGCCATAGCAGGGCTACTAGGGCGATTATCGATAGCCACCGCTACCGTTTTAAAATCAAATTGAGCTTGAGTACCAGAGATGAACGCATTAGCAAATGCCGCACAAGCTTCAGGGGTAAATTGCTCTACTAAACCACGCGCTCCGCTTGTACCAAACTGAATACCGGACTCTGCAATAACATTTTTTGAAACGAGCATGCTTACCTCTTAAAAAACTGTGGAAATTTTGAAACGTTTTTAACCAGCAATGCTGAAGGCCAAAAAAGGTGATTGTTCTTCAAAGCTTGGATATCTTCTTTCGTTTTTTCAATAATATTTGCCAAACTGCGGTTACTTGCCCCGCCCACGCGCATTTTTGTGACTACTTTAGGCAGGTAAGACGCGGTAACGTTGTGAGTCCACAAGTAGCGTAAAATTGAATCATAATCCGCCGCTATCTTTAAACTTAAGTCAAACTGGCCAAATTGTAGGTAGCATTCTCGCTTCATAAAAAATGTCGGGTGAGGTGGCATCCACCCTGCACGGATGTTATTTCGTGCATACGAGCCTGAGATCCACTTGCGGATCACTTTAGACGTGTCATCTTTTGATACGTACTCTAGGTCCGCATATACAGCTTGAGTATTGTTAGACTCCAGTGTACTGACCAAGTCCTTGATTGCATCAGGGTAAGCCAGCATATCATCAGAATGAAGGAAACCTACAATGTCACCTGTTGCGGCCTGTATACCTTTATTCAATGCATCATAAATGCCCTTATCTGGCTCTGAGATAAGTTTAGTGATTCGCGTTGCGTTAGATTGAATGACCTCTAACGTAGAGTCTTTTGATGCGCCATCGACAATAATGTACTCAATATCTTGATAGGTTTGTTCCTCTAAAGAACGAAGTGTATCGGCTATGGTATTGGCACTATTATAAGTCGCAGTAATAATGGATACTTTCACTTAATACCCTACTCCGTACTCTTCCAACCGCACTATATCGTCTTCTTCCAAGTAATTGCCTGAACGGACTTCTATCAAATGAAGATCTATCTTGCCCGGGTTCTCTATCTTATGTGGCGATCCGATAGCTACATAAGTAGACTCGTTTTCACTCAAGATATACGACTTTTCACCGTTAAGTACTTTCGCAGTACCTTCAACAACTACCCAGTGCTCAGCGCGGTGATAATGCAACTGAGTGGCCGTTGCTTCACCTGGTTTAACCACAAGGTGCTTCACATGAAAGCGTTCACCCTTTGCGATTTCATCATGCGATCCCCAAGGGCGGTAGACTTCACGATGCTGAAGGTATTCATTGCGTTTTTGTGCTTTTAACTGATTTACAATGCTCTTTACGTCTTGCACTTTGTCTTTGTGTGCCACAAGTACTGCATCTTTAGTTTCAACAACAACTAGGTCATCTACTCCAACAGTGGAAACTAACTTACTTTGTGAATAAATAAAGCTATTTTGTGTCCCTTGGGTTATCACGTCACCATGGGTCACATTCCCTGCTACATCTTTCTCTGCTACCTCCCAAAGAGAGCTAAACGAACCCACATCGCTCCAGCTAGCGTCAAGCGGCACGACAACTGCATCCTCGGTCTTTTCCATAACGGCATAGTCTATAGAGTCATCAGGGCAAGATAAGAACGCTTCTTCATCAAGGCGGATAAAATCAAGATCGTTAACTGAACCCGCTATCGCTTTTTCACATGCAGTCAAGATATCGGGTCTATGCTTCTTAAGTTCTTCTAAGTAACGAGAGGCTTTGAATAAGAACATACCGCTATTCCAAAGATATTCATTGCTTGAAATATATTCTTTGGCCGTTGCTAAATCGGGCTTTTCAACAAAGCGCTCTACTTGATATGAATCTGCGCTATCGGATTTGCCTTGCTTAATGTACCCATAACCAGTTTCAGGACCAGTCGGAACTATGCCAAAAGTGACTAATTTATTCTCAATAGCTCGTTTCTTCGCAATTTCTACTGCCTCAACAAAGGCTTCTTGATCTTGAATCACGTGATCGGCAGCCAATACTAAAAACAGTGGATCATCACCTTCTTTCTTACTTTGCAGCGCCGCCAATGCAATAGCAGGCGCGGTATTACGACCCACTGGTTCTAATGCGATACCACTATGTGCAAGGTTTTGCTGACGAAGTTGCTCTGCAACAATAAATCGGTGTTCTTCATTACAAATTATGAAAGGCGATTTATGCTCAATACCTTCCAATCGATTAATGGTGTCTTGAAGCATAGTATTATCACTAGTCAAACTAATGAATTGCTTTGGGTATAACGTTCGAGAAAGAGGCCACAAACGGCTACCCGAGCCGCCAGCCATGATTACAGGTAAAAGCATATGATTGATCCTAGCTAATATTATAATTTTTCGTTTTGCTATTAAGAAGGGTGATTAATGCAATGCGACGGTTTAGACAATGATGCCCAAGTCATTTAACAAGTTTTTACAATGAAGTGCATCATCTCCGAAGCGATTGGCCAGCACTCGGGACAATGTTAACTATTTTCTGAGTTCTATTATCGAGCCTCAAATTATATAGTGCGTCATACCCGAGCTCTTTTATCGACTGCAAAATTGTGTAGTCCGTCTTGCCCGAGTTCCTTTATCGACTACCAAATTATGCAGCCCGTCATTATGCCCGAGTTCTTTTATCGGGCATCTAAAAAACAACGACTGTACTTAATTATCTAGGACCTAGTGTCTAGGTCCTAAACCTATCCTCGACAACTCTCTTGATTCTCCAAGAACCACTCATACGTTGTAGTAAGACCTTGCTCTAGGCTAACACCGTAATTCCAACCAAGCCTCGCCAATCGTGACACATCCATCAGCTTGCGAGGCGTACCATCTGGCTTCGTTGTATCAAAGGTAATTTCACCCTCAAAACCTACAACCTTCGCCATCGTCTCTGCCATCTCACGAATAGTACAATCTATGCCTGTACCGACATTGATGTGCGAAAGCATTGGTTCAGTGTTCGCTTCGTAAGTGGTCTTATCCAGCTCCATTACATGAATGCTGGCCGCTGCCATATCATCCACATATAAGAACTCACGCATTGGCGTGCCTGTACCCCAAACGACCACTTCTTTATCACCGTTAAGCTTTGCTTCATGAAAGCGGCGCATAATCGCCGGAATAACATGAGAGTTCTGTGGATGGAAATTATCATTTAACCCATACAGGTTAGTCGGCATCACGCTTCGGTAGTCACGACCGTATTGACGATTGTATGACTCACACAGTTTAATACCTGCAATCTTT
Source organism: Vibrio sp. 1978 (assembly GCF_033344345.1). Lineage (NCBI taxonomy): Bacteria > Pseudomonadati > Pseudomonadota > Gammaproteobacteria > Vibrionales > Vibrionaceae > Vibrio > Vibrio sp. 1978. The sequence goes on along the minus strand of NZ_JAWPOP010000008.1, from coordinate 17,877 downwards.
GCAATCGCGTATGGCTCGTTAGTTTCTTCTAGAATACCCGTAAGCAACGCTTTTTCTGTCATTGGCTGCTCTGCAAACTTTGGATAGATGCACGACGACCCTAGGAACAGTAGATGCTGTACATCGTTACTGTGCGCAGCATGAATAATATTGCTCTCAATCATCAAGTTCTGATAAATAAACTCAGCAGGGTAAGTGTTATTAGCATGAATGCCACCCACCTTGGCTGCTGCTAAATACACTTCATCGATGTGCTCTGATTTAAAGAACGCATCTACCGCTGCTTGATTGGTTAAATCCAACTCACTTGAAGTACGAGTCACCAATTCAATATCATCGCGCGCTTCTAGTTGGCGAACAATCGCTGAGCCCACCATCCCACGATGACCAGCAACAAATACACGTTTCTTAGTTACTTGAGTCATAGTGATTAGCTTTCCACTGAAATAGACACGTCAAAACCGTGTTGTTTCAAGATAACGTGTTGTTTTGCTTTTGCTACATCTGCTTGAACCATTTCAGAACACATCTCTTCAACGGTAATCTCAGGAACCCAGCCTAACTTTTCTTTTGCTTTCGTTGGGTCACCCAGTAATGTTTCTACTTCTGCAGGGCGGAAAAATTTAGGATTCACCTTAACAATGACATCACCAATACTTACTGCAGGCGCTTTTTCAGAATCAACATCAGTAACAGTCGCTATCTCATCCACACCTTTACCAGTAAACTCTAGCTCAATACCGGCTTCTTTAGCAGACATACGAACAAACTCACGTACAGAGATTTGCTTGCCCGTTGCAATTACGAAATCATCTGCAACTTCTTGTTGCAACATCATCCACTGCATACGAACGTAATCTTTGGCGTGACCCCAGTCTCGAAGCGCATCCATATTACCCAACTCCAGGACTGACTCTAGGCCTTGAGAGATATTGGCGATAGAACGAGTAATTTTGCGTGTTACAAAGGTTTCACCACGGCGTGGAGACTCGTGGTTGAACAAAATACCATTACATGCGTACATACCGTAAGACTCACGATAATTTACCGTAATCCAGTACGCGTACATTTTAGCTACAGCGTACGGAGAGCGGGGATAGAATGGCGTCGTTTCACGCTGAGGAGTTTCACGAACCTCACCATACAACTCAGAAGTAGAAGCTTGGTAGAAACGGGTTTTCTTCTCAAGACCGTTAATGCGGATTGCCTCAAGAAGACGGATGGTACCCATCGCATCAACGTCAGCTGCGTATTCCGGAGATTCAAACGATACCGCTACGTGAGACATTGCGCCCAAGTTATAGATTTCATCTGGTTGAATTTCTTGAATAAGACGGATAAGGTTTGAAGAGTCCGTCAAATCACCGTAGTGAAGGTGGATATGATCACTGTTTCCAATTACGTGATCAATACGCTCAGTGTTAAATGAAGAACTGCGACGGATTAAGCCGTGTACTTCATACCCTTTTTCTACAAGAAACTCAGCAAGATAAGAACCATCTTGACCTGTAATACCAGTTATAAACGCTTTTTTCATAAAATATCTCTACAAACCTATAAAATAAATTTAAATCTGAATCTAGCCAACATTACAAATGACCCCAGAATAGTCGTCAAAACTACACAATATGTAAACTTGACTAAACTCGAACCAACTACCCCTAACTGTGATAGAAAATAAAGTACCAAAGGGTGAATAAAATACAAAGCAGTAGAATATAATGAGTAATTTATCTTTCTGCTATTTGTTGTTACTTTAGCTTCGGTTTTTGTGCAGAAAAGAAACAACCCTAACACAGATAACGGAAGAGACATGTAAGTGTCAAATCCATATTGATATCCTAAAAGAAAAAAATTAAACATAGACTCTACTATTAATAATAGCAACCCAATACCTATTAGCCATTTGGGCTCTAATGCGATTTTAATTTCTTTTGACGCTATGAGAAATCCCAGACTAAAAAACGGAAACCCAAAAAAAATGAAGTTCCTAAACAAAAAAAGCAAGCTGCCTTGGTTAAAATCATTAGCAAAGGGGAATGCATTAAAGTTGTAATTTAATAAATACTGAATACACACACCGATCAAGAATAAGATAATTGATGGAAACTTCAAATCAATCCCATATCTAATCATCAGCCAAACTAACAAACCAGCCCCAATAAGCGCAGACAAGAACCAAAGATGATGATAGCCAAATATAACTGTTTTAAAAGCTTTGATAACATTAAACAAGTTAAAATCAGCATAGTCCAACCAAAAAGGTGAGTATATCAGCATCCAAAATACGTAAAGTATAAATACTCGCTTAAACCATACCAATGTCATCCCTGTTGACTGAGAATTAAAAAAATAGTATCCACTGACAAGAAAAAAGAAAGGAACCGAAATTCTAAATATACCATTAACCAGAACGAAATAACTAAATGATGATATATCTATTAGAAGGCTAGAATGGATTCCGATAACCAAAAATGCCATCACTAGTTTAGTTTTATCAATTAACGAGTTTCTGTTAATCTTAGCACCGGTCATTTTCAAATCTACTCCGAACAAAGACAGCTGGACTACCCGAGTAAATCCCGTTAGGTTGAAGATCGCATTTCGCAATTGAACCTACGGTTAATACAGCATGTTCACCAATAACCACACCAGGACAAACAACAGATTTTGCCCCAATCCAAGCACCTTGACATATATTAATTTGAGAGGTTAATAGATCAAAAGTTCTGCTTTTGTAATTGTGATTACCAGTTAGTAGAAAACTACCTTGAGACAAGCAACAGTGATCGCTTATACACACATTTTCTAAGTTATCTATCCATACATTTTCTCCAATCCAAGTATGATCTCCGACAACTAACCTCCAAGGAAACTTGATATTTACATTAGGCTTAATTACAACTCCTTCGCCTATCTTTGCTCCAAACAATTTTAAAATAGATACTTTTATTTTATTTGGGAATGGAAAGGACGTGAGAAAGAAAAAAGCTCTGACTAATGTCCATATTGAAACAAGAAACTTATGTTTGAAAGAATAATTATTCAATTCATATTCGTCTAATCTTACCAAAATTAATCCCTGTTTGAGTATAGTTGAATACAATCAGGTATCTGACGATTCTCATCTAAACACCATTCATATACAGAAATCATGTCACGACCAACTTTGTCCCAAGTAAATTTAGATTCGACCAGGTTCCTACCGTTTACTCCAATAGATAATAGCGCTTCTGGTGTACACGCTATTATTTTCAATAATTGCTCATATATTGATTCTTTAGTAGGTTCAACTTTGATAGCTGCATTATGAACAAACCCCTCATGCAAATTACAGTGCTCAGTCATAATAACGGGTAGTCCGTAAGACCATGCTTCAAGCACAGACATTGGGAGTCCTTCTGAAAATGAAGGTAGTATAAAAGCATCCGCAGAGCGTAAAAGATGATCTTTATCGCTTCCAAAAACGGAACCAATATATGTAATACTGTCGAATTCAGTCGTGTTTTTTACTATTTGTTTAGATAGATTATCGTCATCCCAACCAGCAATCACTAATTCCCAATCTAACTCGTCGCCCTGTGATTGACAAAGAATTCTCCAGGCATCTAAAAGCTCTAACAATCCCTTCTTTTTATGCATTCTACCCAAGAAAACAAGTTTCTTTCTTCTAATAGAAAAAGACATTTTCTTACTGGAAAAATACTGGTCAGCCAAATCTGGTAGATCAATGCCATTAGGTATAATTGCTATCGGATTTTTAAAACCAAGTTTACGAATCGATTCATACTCCGACTTACACAAAGCATGTATACAATGACTTCTCCTAATAGTCGCATTTCCGTATAAGAAACTAATAAGTTTCTTTTTTAACACAGACTGTTGGATAGCCCATTCATCCATCATACCATGTGGTGATATAATTAGTTTTTTATTAGTTCTAAGCGAATACAACAAACTAATCAACTGGTTAAAATTCCATAGACCGTGAAGATGAATTATGTCTGGATTTTTATTTGAAATTAGAGGTAACAATTCAAACGAAAATTTGAATTTGCTAACTGCTTTATACGTAACGACTTTAACTGGCCGCCAAGAATCTATATCGCTCTTATAATCTTTCTCTTTCCAACCAAAAACTGTTATATTTGAGCCTAATTTTACTAAGGAATTTGCAAGTTCCTTAACCGCAAAATAAAGTCCGCCTGAATGTTTGGTCACACCACCAAGTTTTACCACTTTCATCTAACTAACCATAGTTTGTTTTATTGCTTTTATATAACCTTCAGCCATTCTATTAATTGAATAATCTTGCTCTATAGTAAGTCGAGCGTTTTTTCGAACTGAGGTAAGATGTTCGTCATTATGCAAAATTTCCAAGATCTTGTCTTTTAAAGCTAAAGAATCGTTGTCATTAAATAAAAATCCATTTTCACCGTTTTTCAAAGCGTGTATTTCAGGGTTATGTGCGCTTATTTTATCGCCAGTAAGTACTGGCAAACCATAAGCCATCGCATGAATAATGCTTAAACCTATATTGGCGGGGTAACAGAACAAATCTGAAGATAAAAAGTATGGGGCTAACTCTTCCTCTTCATAAATCTCTCCAACAAATTGAACTGATTTTTTTATCCCTAAATCATGTGCTAACTGTTTCAGTTCATCTGCGTAGTTATTCTGTTTTCCAATAATCACTAATTTAATATTTAGAGATTCTTGCTTCAAAAAAGCTAATGCATTAAAGAGCACCTCGACATTATTCTCAGGGTACAATCTTCCAACATATAAGATCGTACTACATTCCAACAAATCGTGTTCCCTTTTAAATTTAGTCAACCGAGCATTATTATTCCAATAATCAAACGCACGGTTCACCGGTGACGTATCTAAAGTGTTTAATGCTACGTTAACACGTTCTTTGTTCCAACCAGAATCTACGTACCTCTTTGCTGTGACTTTGTCGTAAAAAAGCACAGATGTTGCCATTTTACCGATGAAATCTCTTAGCGTTTTCTTCACAAGCGACTCTCTTTTCGAATATCCGTGCCCCCATAATATTACTTTAACCCCATTCAATCTTGCTCTTAATAGAGTTGGTAATAAGCTTAGGTAATGAATATTCCAAGGTAAAATCAATACGTCACATCTACTTTTCTTAGCAGATTCCAATTGAGATGGGCACCACATTAAGCCTAAAAAAGGGAGACTATAATTTTTAACAACCCTTGACGAAAAACCTTCTCCTTTAAAGGATGGAAGAGAATCATCCGTAGAATAAAGAATTTTCAGGTTGATTTCGCTATTTTCTGATATTTTACTAAATAAAGGCAACCTATATTTAGGCAGAGCTGGTTGTTGAACTATTACTTTCATAACCAATATTCACCCATAGTTAACTCTAGTTCGTCATTAAACTCACTACTTAGCCCACCACCAGGCGTAAATGTTAATTCACCAAAATAAGGCCTCCCTTCTGAGACGTACCAATCAATACGAACATAGTCAAAATCCTTTATTAGTTCTCCATTAAGGTGGACAATCTCTTTTAAAGCATCTAAATCTGTAGATGGGATAACGTGGTTACCGTTACCAAAACTATGAACACAATCTTCTAAATTATTTAAATAATAACCACGCGATTCGTCAGCAAAGCGACCATCAACAACTTGTAAAACATACTTATAAGTACCATCCATTTGATTAAAACAGTGGAATTTGTAATCTCTCGGAACCTTGCCATCTACACATAAAGACTCTTCAAGAACTATCATCTTAGGGATTTTTCTGTATTGACTCTCACTAGAATCTTTCCCATAGTCAATAGTCATCCAACTTTCAAATTCGTTAACTAGTTCTTTAGCTTGTTCATCGGACAAAGGTGAATCTACAAGGTGAACCATGCCAGCACCATGGTTAGATTTAGCTACGAATCGTTTGAGTCTAATAAAGTCTGAAACTTCTGGCACACCTTTAAAAGAAGAAATTAATTCAATCAGATAAACCTTTCCTATCTTCCTTTCAATATACTCCCTAACCCTGTACTTGTCGGAACAAAGTGAATATAGGTAATTTCTATCAAAATATTTCCGCATAAATACTTTTTGGTTAAAGTATTTTGGTTCATTGGAAAATGGGAATCTTTTAAAAATAGTAACAAAAGCTAATGTGTCATAAGCAACTGTGGGCAATATTATCCTTAATAAATTTTTGACTTTCTTCTTCATTTTCTAGCTTTTTCCTTGTTAATATATTCAATTTGGGAAAATCTGTGAGTTTCAAACCTTAGGTTATGAATACAAAAGTCCAAAGCTCTACTTTTTCTTTTATTAAAATATGGAACAAAGTTAAGTATCTTAGGATAAAAAACACTTAAAATTATTCTCTTCAAATCCATCATCATTAGTTTTCTATAATTATCCGCCAAAGATAATGGATAACTAAAATATTTTTCTAATTGTTCATCAATAGAGGACTCATCCTCTATTAATGAAATATAACCGCTTGTATTACGAGTGTATCCATGACTGACTTTTAGCTCATCTCCAGAGATCTCTAGTGATACGAATTGCCCTATTTTATGCCAGTCGCTCTTGTCGGAATTTTGAAAGATGAAGTTGCCTAGACTGTAGTAAATGTACTTACCATTGTACACTTCATGACTCTGCGGCACGTGTGGATGATGACCAATAACAATCTCAACGCCAAAATCTATAAACGCCCTAAAATAATCTTTCCAACTATCGAGTGGAGTCAGTACATCTTCCAAACCAGCATGTACGATAAGGATGATATTTGTGCCTTTATCCTTAAATTTCTTAAGTATTACAAAAAGTCTTGGATCGGATATAGACAAAAAACCGCTTTTAAATTCTTGACTTTTAACTCCATATTCTGACTCAGCTACGTTAATAATGACCCAATTGTCTGTTATATAATGTATTCTTCCGGGTTTATCACTCGTATTATATCCATGTACACGTATTGATTCATCTTTCAAAGCTCCATTAGAATATTCAGCATTTAACTCTCCGAAATCAAAATAATGGTTATTTGCTACACATACATCTGTAATATTCAGTTCTTTTAGGTTAGTTATCGTCTCTATATTGTGAGAAAGATTAGCACCAACTTTTTCAATTGCACATGTTATATCTTTTACTATGGGTGCTTCGAAATTTATAATATTTAGATCTGAATTGCATAGCACACTACTAAATTTCGGACATATATTAATTTTCTCATTACAATAATAATCACCGAAAACATTAACTTTCATTGGATATTCCTTTGTTTTGATGAAAATTCTCTATACACTCTATCAGTCTTTCACCCCATGCCTCTTCTGAATAGAATGGCCTTTGTTTTATACAGTTTTTCGAACATTCATTTCTAAACTTACGATCCAACACCATTCGTTTAATTGCCTTAGATAACTCATTGCTATTTCTACTTGGAATAACTATACCTTCTCTACCACTAATTATAGGGGCCCCGGATTCTTTTGTGATTATAACAGGGCAGCCAGCACTTATAGCTTCGGCAATCACACCCGCGAACCCTTCTGATAATGCAGGTAAAACAAATACATCTGCACTAAGGAACTCCTTTTTAAGCTCTTGAGATGATAATTTACCTAGGAAATTCATGTTCGTGCATAAAGGGTGTTGTGTTACGGAGTCTGGTAAATCTCCTGCGATTCTAACATCTAGTTCTTCTAGTTCTTTGCCCAACTCATTTGTAGTCTCAGCAAGATAATGCAGCCCCTTTCTTAGAGGGTCACCACCGGCAAAAAGCACTCTTCCAACTATTGGAATATTGATTTCGTCCTTATAGTCAATTGAACAACCATATGGGACAACTCTAATTTTTTCAGAAGAATTGGGCGACAGTTTTAAAACCCCTTCTGCGACCCATTCAGAAGGACAAATGAGCATGTCAGATAACTCGACGCTTTCTTTCCAGAGCGCTAACTCCTTCTCTAAAGTAGTTTTAGATTTGACATTAGCCCATTCTGGTATTAAATCATACTCTTTGGCCATTATTTCATCGGTGATAGGGCTAATATAAACGTCTATTATACATCGAGTGTTTAATTTCTTTGCATACTTAAGAAAATCTAAATTTTCATGATACATGGAATAAACATAATCGATATTTTCGCACCCCCAAGAAATCATTCTTTTGGACAAAATTTGATGCCTTTGTACGAATAGATCAATCCCACTCTTGTTACGGTTAAGTAAACGTTGCATCAACTCTAAGATAGTATTAGCGTCAGATGAATTAATTTTATGCTGAGACACATTTTTAACGATGCGGTTAGACAAGCGCTTAAAGGCATTTGGAGCCCGATTGCCAAGCAACTTAGCAAGCTTACCCAGAGGACTAAAATTACTTGAGTCTGTATAAAATTTTGCCAACATACCTTCGTGATCGAGGATTCTTGGCACAAGATATCGATGCCTTGCACCATGTTGGCATACAATAATTCTTATTTTTTTTTCTAGTTTATTCAAAAGTTATTCCTTACACCTAGCCCAAATTAATAACGGAAAGATAAAACAAAAAAAATAAACCCAATGCCGAGTTAGAAATTCATTTGTATTATGCGTAACAGAAAGCATAAAGTGATTAAGAAGATACAGATATAATATTTGTGATATCACTCCTCCAGCCATTGAATACCTGTATAAATAGCCAATCAAGATTCCAATAATAACGAATTTTATAAAACCTAACCAACCAAAAGATATAAAAGAATCCAAATAACCAGTTACCGTAGAGCCCCCATTAAATGAGTGGTAATAGTTATCCATACTTAATTTTTGGACATCAACTCCGGAAAAATAAAAGAAATCCTTGAATTCATTACCCACTATTTGAGCAGGAATATAATTAAAAACAAGTGTATTCCAATGATATACACCATAATCGAAACTTGTTGTCTTTCCGATTGCTGAACGAGCATAAGTGTAATTATCAAACTCGTATGTGGCATTTTTGCTCTGATCTTCTACTAAAGCTAAATAATTAACATCTAAAGCTTTCTCAATTTTTTCTCCAGTCGAAAGATAATCATCCTTGATGATAGAGCGATATGCCCCTATTGTGTTAATAAAAATCAAACCGAAAATAAGTGCTGTAATTATAACCACCCTAGATGGAATGATTCTTTTTACAAACCATAGCCCTATAAATAAATAACTAACAATATTCATCATCTCTGCTCTTCGACCTTTTAAGAATGCAATATCAATGAATAAGATTACACAAGGCACAAGAAAGATTAGATACTTCGTACTTAAGATCTTTCCACTTTTTAAGTATTGGATCCATAATATAAGGAAGCCAAATCTGAATGTATGACTAAAAAAAAGCAACATTACCGGTATACCGGTCCAAGTTGAGTTAGACAAAATATCTTCTGGTAGAGACCATAATTTGGCTTGAAAATACAACCCAAACATAATTAGAAAAACCGCCACTTTATAAAGACGTTCTTCATCGAACTCCATAAAATACATAGAGCTTTCTTTTAGACTTTTTTTATGTGAAAAGATCCATCCAAAGTAAAACGCCAATGAACACAATGACGCAAAAAGCAAGCCATAAATGTATCCATTATCTGGATAGACATGACTTTTTTCTAAGGAACCCAACGCTTGTGGGAAAAACCATCCTAAAGAAATTAAAGAAAACCAAAAAGTAGGTTTGAATATATCACCTTTCTTTATAAGGCAACTAATAAGCATTAACAGGTTTATCATACCGTATATTGCTAATGAGATTACTTCCACTTAGACCTCTAAGTTTTTATTTTATCTAATTCCAATAAATATTTTTTAGCCACATTTAACTGATAGTGTTTTTTTAAGTGAAAATCCAAACTAGATTCAGGAGAAATATTCGCTAACTTAGGTGAGTCAAGTACATCCGCCAAAGCATCTCTGAGTCCTTTTATATCGCCTTTCTCGAATATAGTGGCATGAGGGCCTGCAGCCTCTGGTAAACCACCGTCGTTCGAGCAAACTAGCTTACAATTTGAGCTTAAGCCTTCTAATGCAACGATTCCAAACGCTTCATTACACTTTGAAGGTACAACAAGAATTTTGTGTTTATTCATAGACTTAGATAAGGCTAATGCACTAAGGGAACCCACTAATTTTATCTTATGACCCCAACTTCTCGTTTTAGCAAAGCTAGTTATTTCTTCACAACATCCACCAGTACCAACCAAAGTCACTTCAGGAATATCTATGCTTCGATGCAACATATCTAATGCGAACAAAAGGTCCATAACGCCTTTCCCCTCGGTTATACCCACACTCAAGATTCCTTTTCTATTTTCGTTGGAAATGGAGGGATCTGGGCTAAAAAGTATTTCATCATAGGGATTAGGAATAACCCCCTTAATCGGTTTTCTCGAAGTACTTTTCACATAGTTGCTCACAGCAAATACGTCACATTTATCGTAAAAGAACCGATCAAACAATCGCCAGATTCCTTTCCTTTCTCTTGGCTTAGTATGGAGAACCATCATCGTCTTTTTCTTCAAGAACAGTAATGGCCACATAAGCTTATAACATTCCCCCTGGGCTATTACTACGTCAGATGAAACTAAACTCTTAATTAATTTTATTTTCGATTCTGTCCTTACAACTTCATATGATAAGTTCTCTACTGTGCCATTATCAGGTTGTGGTGTAAAAACAGTAGTGTTACAACCGAGTTCGTTAAATGCTTTTGAAAGTAAGTGGGTTACAGTTTCCACTCCTCCTTTAGAAGGATAGAATGGAATTGTAAGAATTAATATTTTCAATATTCACCTCAGGTAATCTTTTTAATCAAGACATTAAATATTCTTTTGTTAAAAATAATAATTAAAGATGACAAAAATAATCCTGCCAGAAGTAACAGCAGTATTAACATAGAAATGTTATCGTAATGGTTATTAAAAATATAGTTAAACATTAAAAATGAAATTCCAATCATAATAGATGAAATAATAGTATCCACCACAAACTTGGAATACTTTATTGTTGTTTTACGCGCTATAATAAAAGGAACTAATATTGCATCTTTTACAATTAAAGAGATTGACGTGGCTAACGCGACGCCCAAGAAACCATAACCTAACTTTATAAATGCTACGGATAATAAAATATTAAGAATACCTGCTGTTATACTAATTATCCCATTCAAACTCATCTGGTTAGTAATTAGAAAATAACGCCATAGTATTGATTCTGGTAATGTGTAGGCCAAATAAAAAATCATAACTTGAAGTAATAAAATGTATCTTTCTTCACTTTCTGGCAGCCAATAATTAATTATAAGAGGAGATACTACGAGTAATCCCCCAGTTATGATTCCACCGAGACTAGAAAGAAATCTTGAACTATGCGAGAGCATTTCAGTAAAACGTACCTCATTGCCTCTTGCATAGTCGATCAAGAGAACAGGCGCTATTACGCTTTCAATCTGTTTAGTAATTTGCTTAACAAAATTTGGCCAAACAAGTAACGCTGCAAATACACCTGCCACTCCCGCATCTACAAACCTATTAAGAATCCACGTGTCTGTTTGCGTTATCAACGAAAACCCCAAGACTGCAACAAGTGACCAAGATGACATATTTAAAACGGGTTTTATCCACTTCTTTGAAACATAACTTCTATCAACTTTAAGTTGCGGAGCTAGTTTTTTACTTATACTCACGTATATAACAAAAGTAGCCATTGCTAAAACTAAATCAACGACCCCAATTATCCATAGGTAAGCTCCGATAGTTTTAATCCCAAGAAATATCACTATTAATCTTATTAATATTTTAGTAATGTCTATCTTTGCTGATATATCTATTCTATTAGATGCTTGTATGGCGGTTTTGAATACACCTGTAAGTAGAGCAATAAAAAAAACCAATACATTACACGTTACCAGAATTAAAAAATCATGCTCTTTTACGGGGTTAAATTCAAAGAAAAAATCAAGATTCACAAGGCAATAATAAAATATAGGTATATTTATTAGTACTATCAAACAGTTAGACATTAATGCTGTATTATATATTTCATTAGATTCAAATGAATCACCTCTGTTTAATGCAAGATTAAGATATCTAGAAACTGCACTTCCTATACAGTCCGATATCATTCCTATATATTGAGTTAAGAAACCAGCTAAAGCTATGAGCCCATACTCAGAGCTACCGAACTCACTGATTAGAAAAGGGACAAATACAAAACCCGATATAGTGTAAATAAGAAATCGCACAGCAACGAAACTGCCATTATGCAATATTTTCCCAATACTTATATCACTTTTAATTTTCATTGCTTGGTATATCCCCTCAAACTCTTAACACCTTAAATATAGCCACATTATCTACCATATATTTTACCACCATAATAAGATAAACAATTGCAATAATTGTTATAAATCCTGAACCTAATAAAATCACACTTATCATATTTATAATTAGCATAAGTATAGGAGCGTGATATATGAATTATTTTTTCTTAGCTTAGATAATGCTCTTTTTCGAGTATCGATGGGAAACACTCAATTAACAATAAGAATGTCATTGAAACAATATAATAGATCATATAGCTATTAGTCAAAATTATACTAACAGTACATATATTAAAATAGGTTGCTAGGTAAATACTATTTCTACGGCTATCATTTATACCCGTTCAACTTGAAGATGCAGGTTTCAATATCTGAAAATTATCCGTAATTCTGGATGACAATGAGCCTGCAACTTCTGGTAGCGTTACATCGAAAAACTCCTTGATGGCTGAAGTAAATTCTGACTTGGAGGAGAAGTAAATATTGTTCCTCACATGTTCATTCATCACTTTCCAAAGCCGCTCGATTGGATTTAAATTTGGACTGTAAGGTGGTAAGTAATGAAGCTCAATATTGAGCACTTTTGCCGCATTTCTCACCAGCTCTGACTGATGATAGGCGGCGCCATCAAGAACTAGGTGAACTTTTTGCTCCAACGGGTAATGCTCCTTTTTGAGCTTCCAGAAGAAGCGAACGATGCTCTCGCTGTTTATCGTCTCATACGTTTCTGTCACCGTTGCGCCAATATTTTGAAGCGGTAACGCACCGATAATATTAAGACGAGTTCGACTGCCTGTTGTCTCAATCACTTTGTCTTGCCCTTTTCGTATCCATCCATAACTGAGTTTTGTTGACTGCGTAGGATGAACGGCATCCATGAACAGCACAGGGTCTTCGCTGCTTTTTAGCGTCTCGTTATAGTATTCGATAAAGGCTTGCTGCATCTCTGGATTAAACTTGTGCGGTACACCTTTCGGCTTCTTATATGAGAAACCGTGATGATGTAACCACTTGTTCATTCCAGCAACGGTATAACGGATACCAAACTCTGCTTGTACATAAGCGACAATTTGATGGGTATGAAAGTACGTGTTTTCAGCCAGATGTTCGATAAGCTGCACGGTTTGCCCAGCAGAAAGTCGGCTTTGACTACCGCCATTTTCAGGCTTGAGTTTTTCAGAGAGAACATAATCACTGAGATGACGAGCGACGGTCGATTCGTGAATACGAAGAGCTTGAGAAATCATCATCTGACTCCAACCTTCAGAGGCAAGTAAAACTGCTTTGATGCGGTCACGCACTCGACCATCACGAGTTGAATCGTGCATCTCTTCGAGCTGTTGTTTCTGTTGAGGAGTCAGAGTAATTTTCATGGTGCGTAGCATGATCCTGATTTCATCAGAAATCAAGCATCTTCAATGATCACGGGTATACACTAAAATAATATCCAATTAAGCATGGAGTTACAATATAGCCTTTCAGGGCGACCGCATGAGTGCCTAGTTTTTCGCCATCTGACTAAAACCAGCACTTAATACTGCCTCTAGCATAGACGTATTCATCATACATCGCTTTTGCTTCCCCACTATGCTTAGCTTGGTTGGTTCTTCACGGAGCATGTTCAAGCTCATGTGGCGCAAGCATGATAAATTCTCAGCACCATGATCTTTGTATATCTGGCAAGCATCTTCATTCATTGTGACATCAAGCACCCAGTGCATTGACTCTATGCCCCAATGTTCTCTGACTGCCATAGCAGCTTGTTCTGCACTAAGCGCTTTGGAGCTGATGTAATAACGGTACTCTAGGTCGACAGATTTTCCTTTCTCAAGGCGAAAATTTTCAACCATTACAACGCTCTTTAAGCCTTTCCAGCGAGAGAAGTTACCTTCAAGTTTAGTACTGTCAAAAACATAGCATTGGCGAGACTCGATACGGCCATGTCCTTGCTCAAGAGAGATGTTATTTGTCACATTGGCTCGCTGAGAAGAGAATGCCTTTTCTATTGCTTGTCGGAGTTTTCCTTGGTTGCTCTTTACTGCAAGCAGATAGTCTCCACCTTGATCTACAATGGCTTTAGCAATCTTAGTTTGACAGGCCATAGCATCAATGGTTACTAGAGCTCCCTTGATGTCGAGCATCTTTATCAGCTCAGGGATCGCTGTAATTTCATTGCTTTTTTGTTCGGTTTTCAGCTGTCCTAGTACGAGCTTGTTGGACGACGCATAAGCACTAATCATATGAATAGTGCTCGTCCTGTCTTCACGATTATATGAGCCGCGAAGCGTTTTGCCATCAATCGCAATCACTTGCCCATCGGTAAGAGTGTGTATTGACGACATCCAGTTAACGAAGCACTCATGAAACTGTTCAGGCTCAATCGTAGAGATGATGCGAGCAATGGTGTCATCCGCAGGAATACCATTCAAAAACAAGTTATTACGCTTAAACCAATCATGATGACCGCGAATATATTCACGAATATCAAACCAGCCTTTCGCACCTGCAACAGGGCAAGATTACGAAGCCCCTTGTACTGCAAGGACTTGCGAAAGGTAGCTATTGCTACGGTTTGCTTTTTTCTGCTTTCTTTTGATCCCTGCTTTGAAGCTGGTTTCTTCCGTCAGCAGATTTAAAGCTATATGTCTTATAACTGCTAAATTCTCACCAGCTTGCTCTCGACGAATCCGACATTCATCTTCTTTAAAACCTACGTCTAATCGCCAGTGCATCTGATTTTCAATGCTCCAATGTGCTCGCGTGCTCTCTAGTAAAGCTTTAGCCGTCAGTTTTGCTGAGCTTATGTAGTGCTTGATTTGCATTGTTTCTGCTGGCTTATCACCTTCTTGACGAATTGAAACGACCATACCAATGGTGGAGAGTCCCGCCCAATCAAGCGCTATATCGCCTAAGAAATCTGTATTGTGAACAACCATACTCAAACGCGTTTCTGTACGACCATGTCCTTTCTCTTGAGTGACGTATTTATCACCTTCAAAACTATTGAGCATACTAGAATTAAAGACTTGGCTAATCGCTTGCTCCAATCGTTTTTGATTACCTTTTACCGCTAAGAGGTAATCTGCATCTTGGCCGACTATCTTTTCAGCTATATCCTTCTGGCATCCCATAGCATCAATCGTCACTAAGCAACCTCGTAAGGAAAGCATTTCAAGCAGTTCGGGGATCGCTTTGATTTCATTGCTTTTATCTGCTGTTTTAACCTGCCCTAACACAACTTGATTTGCAGCACTAAACGCACTAACCATATGGATTGCACCACAACGCTTGTCTTTGTTGTATGTGCCTCTGAGAGTTTTGCCGTCGATAGCAATCACTTCACCCTCAGTCACCTCATGACAGTCTTTCATCCACGCAGTAAAGCATCGTTGCAGTTGCTTGGCGGAAATAAGATTGATAACTCGGGCAATGGTATCGTGTACTGGTATGCCTTGTTTGAAATCACCATACTGTCTAAGCCATTCCAAGTTATCTTCACCAAAATCTTCAATATCTTCCCAACCTTCAGCACCAGCAATCACTGCTGCAATTGTTAAGAAGATAATGTCGGTTAGCGTGTGCTCTATTTTCCAGGCTTGGCGAGGGTCTCGAATAACTGAAATATGGTCCAAAAGGCTTAATCCGCTCATTAGGCTAAATATCTGCTGTTAAAAAACAGTATATGATCACACCTAAATCTGATCATCAAATCGATCTTGGATGTATTGAGATTATTGTGACTTCAGTATCTAATTAGTTAAAATATGACTTCACGTCATCCCTTATTCCATAAGGGGTTTTCATGATCTTGCCCTGGCACCTGCAATCACCGCACATAGCGAGCCAAAAAGGACTTCAAACAGGCAATAAGTGACCTTTGCACCTTGGCGTTGGTCGATAATCGTTTGAAAATGTTCTTTGAAGTGGTCAATGTGCATGATGTTATCCCTAAAAAGGGAGTATATGATCACAGCTAATTGTGATCGTCAAATCGGTCGTGATTTTGTTCAAAAAACGTTCACGATCTCACCCTGTATAGCCTTTCTTATTAGTATTGAGACACTTTTTATTCATTTTGAGACAGTCCATTGCGAACAATCCCTTATAAAACCTTGGTTTTACTACTTTTACAGAAACCGCCCCAATAGGCTTAAATTTATCTTCTACTTGGACGTAAACTGAAGCCCTAAAGTATGAAATAGCTTATTGAACCAGGACGAAATACGCCAAATATGGCTAATTACCCCAAAGTAGCACACAAAAAGAATCAGGAAAGCGACAAACATAATCGATTCACTAATGCCAGTAAAGTCAGCCCACAAACCGATAGCGGCACAAATTGATGCCATCGAACAGATGAAAATTAACGTTGCACCTGGAGAAAGCCCAATACGCTGACAAATATGGTGTAGATGTTCTCTGTCTGGTTGGAATGGTGACTGACCTTTACGAATACGACGGATCATAATGGTTGCCATGTCCATCAAGGGTAAAGCTATCAACCACAGAGCAGTGACAGGCTTGAAGGCTACCGCTCCTGGTTCTTGCGTGCCACGAATTAGCATCCAGACCACGGTAAAGCCGATAAACATACTGCCTGCATCGCCCATGAAGATCTTAAAGCGACGACCAAGTGGGAAACCTAAGTTCAGGAAGATGTAAGGAAGCATCGCAGTCACGATCAATAAACAGATCGTGGCTAAGTATTCGTTTCCGTTGTAGGCAAACACAATACCTAATGCTGTAAAGGTGACCGAGGCTAACCCGCCCAGCAAGCCGTCTATACCATCAACCATATTAAATGCGTTAATGGCGCCTATTACTGCAATAACGGTGATCACTGCGCCAGTGACTTCATTAAGGGCAATGGTTTCGCTCCCCATTAAGTAGCCTAAATCGTGTAAGCTGTGGCCTCCGATGTAAATCATCGCAAGAGATATTCCGGCTTGGATAATAAGACGAATTTTGAAACTTACATCGTAGTAGTCATCTAATGCGCCGAGCACTATAAGCACAGCCGAACAAGATAAGTAGAGTGATAGGTTGTCATTCATTGGTAGGAACAGAAGGAACCCGACCAGTATAGTCGAGAAAATGGAGATGCCTCCTACAAGGGGTACTACTCCTTGGTGAAGCTTTCTTGCATTGGGTTTATCTACTAGACCTACGCGCTTAGCAACCTTGCGCATAACAAAAAGTAGAACGAACGACAAAATAAATACAAATAAATATGCATTATTCATGATAGCCAACTGTGTTATTAAATAAGTTTGAGGTAAATCTATAACGCATCCGACTGATTCCCTTTACGGATTCCATTGCATCACAGGTCCGATACTGCTGATTCTTGCTTCGCTCGTATCTAGACACGCCGAACTCTAAGAATGAGCAGGTGATTTTTTGGCGTGACAAAACCACATTCGCCAACGTGGGTTGTAACGCATTGCACGGAAATCGCATGAACATCCCCGTTATTCAAGGGCTCTGAGAACCTTGCTTAAGTAGTTTACATCCATCGCACAC
>NZ_JAWPOP010000089.1:0-1407 GCF_033344345.1 Vibrio sp. 1978 | reverse complement strand
TGCCCGGTCGGTGCGGATGCCCCGGCCTTCCATCTCCACCACGTTCGGCCCCAGGTGAACACCGGGCAGGCGCTCGATGCCCTGCGCCTCAAGTGTTCTGTGGTCAATGCGGGCGTCGTGGCCAGCCCGCTCTAATGCCCGGTTGGCATGGTCGGCCCATGCCTCGCGGGTCTGCTCAAGCCATGCCTTGGGCTTGAGCGCTTCGGTCTTCTGTGCCCCGCCCTTCTCCGGGGTCTTGCCGTTGTACCGCTTGAACCACTGAGCGGCGGGCCGCTCGATGCCGTCATTGATCCGCTCGGAGATCATCAGGTGGCAGTGCGGGTTCTCGCCGCCACCGGCATGGATGGCCAGCGTATACGGCAGGCGCTCGCCCTCGGTCAGATGCCGGGCGAATTCGTCCACCAGCTCCCGCTGCTGATCTAGGGTCAGTTCGACCGGCAGGGCAAACTCAACCTCTTTGAACAGCCGCCCATTGGCGCGTTCATACAGGTCGGCAGCATCCCAGTAGTCGGCGGGGCGCTCGGCCCACTCGGGCAGGTGGCCGGACTGAGTGTGCAGCACCTCGTCACGGTCGCGGGAGTAACGGCCCTCCCGCTGGATGTAATCGGCTTTCGCCTTGGCCGACTGGCCGCCGTTCCGGCTGCCGGTCTTGGCCGTAAGGTGATAGATGGCCATAGGGGTTTAGCTCCATGCAATGGCCCTCGGAGAGCGCACAGCCCCAAAGGGGTGCCCGCAGGGCAGTTTCTCGAAGAGAAACCGGTAAGTGCGCCCTCCCGTTAGAATGACGGTCGGGGTTTGCGGTGTCTGTGCTCCGATGATAGCATGATGGCAAGCACATAACCAAGGGGAATGTCAACATGGCAAAAGCAGCGGAACGGCTCGCCAAGCTGGAAGAGCAACGGGCACGGATCAACGCCAAGATCCAGCGGGTCAGGGCACGGGAGCAGCAGCAAAAGCGCAAGGAGGACACCCGGCGCAAGGTGCTGGTAGGCGCGTGGATACTCGGCAAAGTCGAAAGCGGCGAGTGGCCAGAACAGCGCTTGCTCGATGGGCTGGACAGCTACCTAGAGCGCGACCATGACCGGGCGCTGTTCGGACTGCCACCCAAGCAGGAATAGCAGCCACAGGAGCATGGCCAGCCGGAGCCGCAAGAGGGGCAAGGGTGAGCTTCTACCGGCTGACACCTGCCGAGATCGAAGCCCTGCAGCAAGAGATGCGAGAGGCGGGCGCGACCATCAAGGCGGAGATAGCCAAGCGCAAGGTGGCCAGCATGGCCCCTGCGGGGCTTCACACGCGCCCCCGCCCTGCGGGCAGGGGTAAAGGCCGCTAAAGCGGCTAAAAGCGCTCCAGCGTATTTCTGCGGGGTTTGGTGTGGGGTTTAGCGGGCTTTGCCCGCCTTTCCCCCTG
>NZ_JAWPOP010000897.1:0-546 GCF_033344345.1 Vibrio sp. 1978 | reverse complement strand
ACCGAAAGTGAGACCGATAACTGTGCCCGTTTTTGGATGCACGACAGGCTTCCATAAGCCATGGTCAGAGTGGCCGCCAAAAATCACATCGACCCCCTTTAGCTTGCCTGCCATGTCGTAATCTTCATCAAAGCCGCGTTGCACTTCGGGATCGGCTTCTTTGTCGGTTTGCATTGGTGCCGTTTTATTTTGGTGTGTGAGCACGACAACCATGTCCACTTCGTCGCGGATCTTATCAACCCAGAACTGAGTGGTTTTGATTGGATCGTCGATAGTCAAACCTTTGCGATTACCTTTCCACATAGTGTTGTAGAAGGCATCAACGCCCATTACCCCAATCACACCGACACGAATGCCATCGCGTTCAACAATGGTATATGGCGAAGCAAAAGGCGCATTGTTTTGCTCAAACTTGATGTTGGCGTTGAGCACGGGGTAGGCGGCTCTTGGCATGTTCTCTTTCAAGGTTTGCCAGCCGTATTCAAATTCGTGGTTACCGAGCGTTATCGCGTCGTAGCCCATCGCACTGTACAAATCGAAAGAGAG
>NZ_JAWPOP010000896.1:0-546 GCF_033344345.1 Vibrio sp. 1978 | reverse complement strand
TCTCTGGGATCAGTCAGGTCAACGAGGTATAGGGCGTTTGGGTGTAAAAATTTTCACTAGTGGGAAAAAGCAGTTCGTGTTTCGCTACTACCAGCAACAGAAAGAAAAATTTATCTCAATCGGTTTATTCAGTGCACGTGCTGGCAGCATGACTCTTACAGAAGCTCGCGAGAAAGCCCAAGTTTTCTCACAACTGTTGCTCGGCGGAAAAGATCCTAAATTGCACCTTGAACAACAAGAGAGCGAGCAGAAAAAAATTGATGCTGAGAGTAAAAGCTTAGGAACCATTGATGAGCTATTTCATAGCTATACGGAGCGCATGAAAATAGATGGAAAGAGAACGTATGAAGACGTGCGAAATGCGCTGGTACGAGAATTCTATCCATATATAGACAGAAACACCAAAGCGTGTGATGTAACGACTGATGATATTAAATACGTTATTAGTAAGATGATCCAGCGCGGAGCTATCACCCAAAGTAACCGAGTACGTAGCTATGTGATGGCGGCGTTTAACCATGGGATGCGCTTTGATAACGATCCTCG
>NZ_JAWPOP010000895.1:0-546 GCF_033344345.1 Vibrio sp. 1978 | reverse complement strand
CATTGACGGTTAATGTGCTGTCTCTAGCATCTACAGATTCAACAGGACCAATAGCCGCACTTGGTTTTGGTTCTGGGAGTGTTGGTGAGCTGTCGTTATTGTCGCTGCCAGAACCACCACAACCAGACAATGCCAAACCTACGACAGAAATAAGAGCCAGTTTTTTCATTGTATTAACCTCAATTTACGAGCTAGTTTAGGAATTTGGCGGTATCTTATGAGGCATACCGTGAAGAGATCGTGAAGAAATGTGAGTCGTATGAAAATTTTAATTGTTGATGATAACCACAATGTTTCCGAGACCATTGCTGACTACCTAGAACTCGAAGGTATGACGATAGATTGCGCGTATCACGGAGAGGCTGCGCTGGCGTTGTTGGAAGATAACCATTACGACGTGATCATTATGGACATCATGATGCCAAAACTCGATGGTATCAGTACCGTACAAAAGCTGCGTCAGGAACAGTTTTGCGGAACGCCCATTCTTTTTCTAACCGCAAAAGACACATTAGATGACAAAATAGCGGCATTTAAAGCGGGTGG
>NZ_JAWPOP010000894.1:0-546 GCF_033344345.1 Vibrio sp. 1978 | reverse complement strand
GGCATAAACCGAGAACGTTGAGAATTCTATTTATGAATAGTAGTTTCTAATGAAACCCAGTGTCTTTTCACACTCGTCGCGGTTACCAACACTTATACGCACGCAGTTTTCAATTGGTGAGTTACGTAGAATGATTCCGGTATCCCACGCCGCTTTAAACAGCGCATCACCATCTGGGAATTTAACCAATAGATAATTGCCCCACCCTTCGAAAACTTGCAATCCTGGAATCATCGACAAACCAACCTGCAGATAAGCGCGGTTTGCATTAAGGTCGAGGACTTGGAATTTCGCTCGAGCCAAACCTGCTTCTGACAAGGCTTGAACCGCAATTTCAGCAACAGGCACTGGTACTGGGTACGGCGCGATGACTTTAAGTAGGACGTTGATTAGCTCCTCGTTTGCAAGCGTGAAACCACAACGTAAGCCTGCAAGCGCGAACGCTTTTGATAACGTACGTAGAATCGCGAGATTTGGATATTGAGCTAACAAATCCACCGTTGACGCCTCAGGGCAAAAATCGATATACGCTTCGTCCATGACCAC
>NZ_JAWPOP010000893.1:0-546 GCF_033344345.1 Vibrio sp. 1978 | reverse complement strand
CCAGTATTTTATTGATGAACACATTGCCAAAGGTGACTATTCTCGTAACGTATTGACTGCTTTAGCGTTGGGCTACGTGTCACTTCAAGTCATTTCAGCAACGTTCCAATATCTTCAATCGTTGCAATTTAGCATGGTGGCAACGAACACGATCAAAACCATTCGCAAGCAAGTGTTTTCGGGAGTGATCAAACAGCCACTTTCTGCGTTTGACTACACGCCTGCTGGTAAGCTTGTTTCTCGAATCACGAATGATACAGAATCACTTCAGCAGTTTTACGAGTTGTTAATCGCGACCGTGGTTAAGAACGTTGTGATGATCGTGGTGATGTTGGGTGTCATGTTCTTCATGAGTTGGAAGGTGACGTTGGTTGTTCTCGTTCTGTTACCGATCGTAATTGGCTTTATGTATCTGTTTAAACAACTCAGTACCGAGAGTTATCGCAGAATGCGTGACTTGCTCACGGACATTAACGCCAACTTAAGCGAATCAATCCAAGGGATGAGCGTGATTCAGCTGAGGCAACAAGAAAAGCGAATTATGTA
>NZ_JAWPOP010000892.1:0-547 GCF_033344345.1 Vibrio sp. 1978 | reverse complement strand
AAACAATAGCCGTTTTATATTTAGTGTGTAAATAATTAATAGGTCCAACCATTGGTTTTCATCTTTTTTGCACACGTAATGTGATGCATATCTATCCAATAAACAAGTGCAAATTGGACTATTATCAGTAAACCACTACTCTTTCTTATTCTTGAGATACATTACCTTAACTTTTTTGCACACGTTTGCATCGAGATCACGAGTTTTTAAATTAGCAGAACAGGATCTTGTAATTTTACGTTCTTCTGACATTCGTTGTTTTGGTGATTATTATCACAAATTAACGAGTGGAGGAAGTCGACTAAAGTCGATCAGAGGCTGTGATGGTGCCGCAGATTCAGCTGCAAATAGAAGCAATGGCTGAAAAGAAGAGTGTTGTAACTGCCCGATATCTATCAGTTTTTCCAAGGCGAAGAAACGACTGACGTACTGATGTGTTTCTTTTGGCAGAGTGAGCTGTTGGAAGTCATCGGTGCCCGCTTTCTTTATAGCGCGAGCAATTCGGCCTTCTCCTGCATTATAGGCCGCCAGCGTTAATGCGAGGTTT
>NZ_JAWPOP010000891.1:0-547 GCF_033344345.1 Vibrio sp. 1978 | reverse complement strand
GTGGCGCGGTAGCGGGGGCTATCGGGACGATGGGCGTGATTGTCGGGGCTGACATACCGATGTTTGTTGGCGCAATGATCATGGGCCCACTGAGCGCTTGGGTTGTGGTGCAAGTGGATAAACGTATTCAACACCGCATACCTTCTGGTTTTGAGATGGTGGTCAACAACTTCTCGTTGGGTATCGTCGGTATGTTGTTGTGTTTGTTCGCCTACGAGATTGTTGGCCCTTCAGTCACCGCAGCAAACTTGTTTGTGAAATCAGGCATCGAAGCGTTGGTTGCAACGGGTTTCCTGCCTTTGTTAGCGATCATTAACGAACCAGCAAAAGTGTTGTTCCTGAACAACGCCATTGATCAAGGCATTTACTACCCACTAGGCCTGCAAGCGGCCGCAGAAACAGGCAAATCCATCTTCTTTATGGTGGCATCTAACCCAGGTCCTGGTCTTGGTATGCTGCTGGCTTACGCGAAGTTTGGTCAGGGTTTGTCTAAACGTTCTGCGCCAAGTGCCATCATCATTCACTTCTTTGGTGGTATTCATGAGTT
>NZ_JAWPOP010000890.1:0-547 GCF_033344345.1 Vibrio sp. 1978 | reverse complement strand
TTCACCAGAGCGACAGAATGTTGCTTTAAGCTGGTTGGCAATCGCTTGTAAACAGCGGTCACCTTCTATGTGTCCATAGTTATCATTAAATGGCTTAAAGAAATCGACATCCAACAGTATCATCGCCATCGGCATATGGTGCCTTCCATGCCACGCCACCATTGAATCTAACTTTTGATCAATGTAACGGCGGTTGAAAAGCTTGGTCAGTCCATCCTCGTTGGCTTGTTGAGTGAGAAGTTGGTTGACTTGCTCTAGTTGGGCTGTTGCTTGTTTGAGTTCTCGACGCATATGCGCGATACGCTGCATCGCTATGAGTTTGGAGTTCAGGACGAGTTTGTCAACTGGCTTAATCAAATAGTCATCGCCGCCCGCATCGATCGCTTTCGCAATCATTTCAGGTTCTTCATGACTACTTAAGAAAATGATAGGAATCCAGTCTGGAAAAGTTTCTCGAACATGGAGGGAGACTTCAAAACCGTTCATTTCAGGCATGGAAATATCAAGCAGTACCAGTTCGGGGTCAAAGCTCTCGTAAGTATTTAAA
>NZ_JAWPOP010000889.1:0-548 GCF_033344345.1 Vibrio sp. 1978 | reverse complement strand
GGAAAAAGAGATAACATTAAAAGCAGATTATGGAATTGTGTTAGAGGGGAATAATACAATTGGTGAACCCAATAAACGTATCTCGCTACACGCCCTCGCTACCGGATTAACGGTTAACAATGAGAAAGCATCAAACCTCGACGATTACCAAAACAAGCACACTGTTATCTATGGTGATCTTCTATCGGCTTATCCAACAAAGCTGCATAACGTTCTCATCGATGGGGATATAGTGCTAACGGGGTCGACGCTTCATATTGACGGTAAGTACAACACCATTATTGGTAAAATTTTGACTCACAGTACGACCGATATATTCAATACTAACGTTTGTGGCACCATTGAATCAAAAGGCCATCAATTGCATCTCAAGACGAATCACCCTTTCCAACAACATTTCGTCGTCGGTGATATTGTGGCGCACAGTTCTCTGCTTATTGATGATATGGCGGTTTACGGCACGACGGAGTCCAAAGGTGCATCTGCCGCACTGAACGGTTCGTTCTACGCGAAAGATACTGCGATTAAGTACTTCCAGACATTAAACT
>NZ_JAWPOP010000888.1:0-548 GCF_033344345.1 Vibrio sp. 1978 | reverse complement strand
ATATCTTTCACTTTCAGTTTATTACGGTTGTTGGCATCGTAATTCCACTTTTCACCCACTGGCTTACCGTCTTGCATCAAAATATCAAAGCGCTTGCGCATCCGTCGGTAAAAGTGCTCCATCATAACGTGTTTGCCTTGCGGGAACTGCTGTTCTATTTCTGCAAAAGGCAGTAAAAAATGCTCGGTATCGACGCAACGTTTGACAACACCTTCTAATTTCAACTTGGTCAGTTGTTCCAACAGTCGATATTCATCAGGCCGTTGATACTCAAATTTGCTTGCCCCTACTTCACGAACGTAGTGCTGCAATACTTGGTCAAGATCGTCAAAAGCGGCAGTGTCATCCAACGTTAGATGCAGAACATGATGCCCTTCTTCTTGCTTCTCTTGAGCAAAAATAGCCATCGCGGAGAAGAAGGCGCACACCTTTTGAATGTGATGCGTAACGTAAGTATTTTCTTGCTTGAGCTCAGCAATCAAGTAAAGCACGGTATCATCCGCTTGCTGAAACCAAGAATGCTCGCTGTTGAGTTGGTCGCCGAGAAT
>NZ_JAWPOP010000088.1:0-1429 GCF_033344345.1 Vibrio sp. 1978 | reverse complement strand
CTATAAAAACCAGCGTCGATTATATCTCGTCAAAATTGCCAGTGGAGAGAGATTCCATCACAGAGGATCACGTATCAAAAACTTACTGGCAGCTGAATGAGCTTAAAAGTGCTCCAGGTGATGCGAGTAACGGCAGTCAAAACTACAACCTAAGCCAAATTACGCAATCTGTGGTGGATGTGTGGCGAGACGATTTTGCCAAAGCGGGGATCTCTGTGGAGTTAGAGGATGAGAACAAGTCTAGCCGTATTGCTCTAGAGAGTTTTAATCTGGACGTTATCTTCAACAGTATCTTTGCCAACATCATCAAGCGCTCTTTCCGAGGTCAAGCCGTTAAAGTGATGTTAGAAGAGGGGCGGGACATTGTCTCACTCAGCTTTTTGGATTACGGAACGCAATTGCCAAATAAACTTTCTCTAAGTCGTCCTGCTAATAACAATGTGGACTTGAGTATCGACAATCTTTCGCAACTGGTTACGGTGAGTGGAGGGCACTTAGCGGTGTTCACTTCTGATGCGCAGAATAAAATTGAGATTACTTGGCCGATGGCAAAAGAGTTGAGCCATGTTGAGGAAGTTTTACCAGAATTTGTGCCAGAAAACATCGTCGAAGAGAAAGCCAGTCCAGAAAATGAGTGGCTACAAAAGGTCTATCAGTTAGTTGCTGAGCATTACCATGACCCTGATTTTGGCACTGCGACAGCGGCTAAGATGTTATTTATGTCTGAACGTAGTTTACAACGCCGCTTTAAGTCGGCCTCGTCAAGAACGTTAAAAGATTATTTAACGGAGGTACGGTTAGAAACTGCTTGTGAACAGTTACTCGCAGGTGAAAAAATCAGTGAAGTGGCTTTCAATTGCGGTTTCAATGATCCCTCTTACTTCAGCCAGAAGTTCAAGTTGCACTTTGGTTTACCTCCATCAAAGTTCGCGATGGAACAAGACAGTCACGCAAATTAGCCTTCAATCTTTCGAACATCGTTAATAGTTACAACACGGATGTTATCTAAGTCACCTCCTCTCGTTTAACGGCGTGATTCGTTCTGATACCGCAACTAAACCATTCTAGTCGCCTCGGGCTACGCAGCGTTCTGTTTTTTTTAGTTGTTCTGAGTAAGTAAAGCATCTGTACTTTCTTATGTAGTTCGTAGAAATAAAGAGCTGCAATGCCTTTGTGTGTTGTTAGGTTAGAGTTTTTTTGCCTAATTTATGCGTTGTGATAGGTAAGTGAAACAGCAATGTACAACGTTGTAGCAATTTGTTTTCGCCAAACAGCACATATAAATAGGATATAGAAAGCTTAACTAAAGTGCTTCTAGTTACAGGAGGTTGGTTGTTAAAGGTTTAAATTGGGATTAGAAAAGAAGTGAAAAAAAATATCGTGGTATAGCCGGGGGGACTATACCACGGGTGTCAAGGACACCTTCGCT
>NZ_JAWPOP010000887.1:0-548 GCF_033344345.1 Vibrio sp. 1978 | reverse complement strand
TGGCTTGCTCGGCGACGGCGTGTGCAAGAACTGCTTGTTGATTCTTAGTATCGAGCTGAACCAACACTTCCCCTTCACTGACCAAGCTGCCTTCTTTGACAGGAAGGGCTCTAATTATCTCATTAGATGTGGCGGTAAACGTTACGCGGTCACGTTCTAAGGTGCCAAGCGCTTGGTGCGTGTTATCTTTTGAACAGGCGCTTAAAAGGGCAATAATCAATGTGCCAAAAATGATTCGCTTCATAGTGCGGTGCTTCCTTTGAAGAAGTAATGCATGAATAGATAACTTGCGAACGGGAGCGTGTTGATTGAGCCCGCTAACCCGTCGCTAACCGCCATCCATAACGATTTCTTTTTAGAGCTTAGCATTTTATCTACAAGCGATTCTTTTTAAATAGAGAGGCTTAGCGTTGGAAGTGGGCTATGAAGGCCTCAATTTAAAGAACCTTGACCAAGCTCCGGTTTTTATCGGCAAATGACATTAAAAAAGCCCAGCGATGATCGCTGGGCTTGAATAGATAAGAATGACGTTAGTGACTATGCCGTTT
>NZ_JAWPOP010000886.1:0-548 GCF_033344345.1 Vibrio sp. 1978 | reverse complement strand
AACTATTTTTTGCCTCAGACCTGCATGGCTCTTTGCCAGCAACCGAAGAAACCATCAAGTTATTCCTAGCATCAGGTGCAAAGCATTTGGTGCTGTTGGGTGACACGTTGAACCACGGACCACGCAACCCGATTCCGGAAGGGTATAACCCGCCCCAGGTGGCGGAGCTTCTCAACCAATACAGTCAGCAAATCATCTCCGTACGCGGTAATTGTGACAGCGAAGTAGATCAAATGCTGCTGAACTTCCCAATGATGATGGATTACGCGTGGGTATTGCTAGAGTCTGGTAAGCGAATCTTTCTGACACATGGCCATTTGTACAACAGCGATAAAAGACCGCCTTTGCGAGAGGGTGACATCATCGCTCATGGTCATACGCATGTTCCCGTAGCCGAAATGAAAGAGGGTGTGGTGATCTTTAACCCTGGTTCAATGACCTTCCCGCGTAACGGTTTACCAAGAAGCTTTGGATTACTGGATGGGAATACGCTCAGTGTTCAAACGCCAGAAGGTGAAGTGCTGGTGCAGACGACGATTTAACGACCA
>NZ_JAWPOP010000885.1:0-549 GCF_033344345.1 Vibrio sp. 1978 | reverse complement strand
CAATGATTTGACGAGCATCCAAACTATGAGTTTCTGCATAAGAATCCAGCTCATTAAAGTACGCAACTCGCATTGCAAGGTAGGTGTTTGAAAATAGTTTTACTGCTTCAGCTTCTGTAGAGTCAGTAAATAGAACTTGAATATCTTCTTTTACAGCTCCCTCAACCAGCAAGTCCGCAAACATTTCAGCACGTTCACTGCGTTCCCCAACAATTATGCGTGATGGGTGAAGGTTATCATAGAGCGCTTTACCCTCTCGCAAGAACTCTGGAGAGAAAATTACATTATCACATCCCAGTTCTTCCTTGATTCGAGCGGTATAGCCTACAGGAACAGTAGACTTAATCACCATTACTGCATCTGAATTGATTGACATAACATCTTTAATCACGGCTTCAACAGAAGAGGTATTAAAGTAGTTAGTTTGCGGGTCATAATCTGTAGGTGTTGCGATAATAACAAATTCAGCATCTTTATAGGCGAGCTCTTTGTCTAGCGTTGCCACAAAATTGAGTTTCTTCGTTTCAAGAAAGCTCTCGATCTCAGAAA
>NZ_JAWPOP010000884.1:0-549 GCF_033344345.1 Vibrio sp. 1978 | reverse complement strand
TGCTTTGCTTTATTTAACCTGCATAGGAGAGTTTGATTGAGTCGGCAACGCGCGGTTTTGAATCGAGAGAGTTTATTGGGGACGGTCTAAAGTAATAGTAACCTTGAGTTAATGAGTGGCTTGTCTTTAACATCTTATGATGTTCGATGTACTCAGCACCCTCGAAGATCAATCCGTGTAAGCAGAAAGGGGCTAAGAAGTACTCTAGTGCTTGTATAGACTCTTGGTCGGCGTGTTTTAGAAAGCTTTTGTCAATCTTGATACGATCCCAAAGTATGTTGCCAAGTGACATGTTAG
This sequence comes from Vibrio sp. 1978, assembly GCF_033344345.1. Lineage (NCBI taxonomy): Bacteria > Pseudomonadati > Pseudomonadota > Gammaproteobacteria > Vibrionales > Vibrionaceae > Vibrio > Vibrio sp. 1978. Next base: position 252 of record NZ_JAWPOP010000884.1, on the reverse strand, counting down.
CCAGCTTGTTGTTACGGTGATAGTCATCCAGCCAAATCTCGATATTGTTCGCTTGTAACACTGACAAGTTTTCGCGTATTTCTTTTGATTCGGTATAACAATCAAGCTCGCTTATCTCAAGAGCAAACTTAGCACCATTGAAGCTTAAAAGCTCACGGACAAAATCTTCGTCAGCTAAACAAGAGAGTTTAATATTAAAAGAGTGTAGTTGGTGAGGGTATTTTTCAAGAGAAAATCGAATTTGTTGTAAAG
>NZ_JAWPOP010000883.1:0-549 GCF_033344345.1 Vibrio sp. 1978 | reverse complement strand
TTCTTTGCTACTCGACCTAGTGATCCAAAGTGTCAATGATTTTCAGGACGATTGTCTTAAACTGTGTGAGAAGCATTATCCTGCCGTACATAACCAAGGTATGAGTGAACACCATCTTGGCCTTGCATTTTCTCGCCGAATGGAACACACCTTCCGTCATTTTGGTTACAACAGCATCGTAAAACCGATTGAAGTACTCGACGCTCCAGACCTACCTCACCACTATCGCATTTCTTCTGAGATTGGAACGGTTTGGGTGTTAAGCCATCACATGGTCAGTGCCGGTAAATCGTGTCGCGAAAACTTGTTGTCTTCAATTACCGAATGGCAAAGCGAGTATGGCTACGCGCTGCAACCTAACGACCTACTCTTCCTTGTTTGCGATCATTGGATCAGTCGCAGTAAAACCAGCCGAGAACTGCTCCATTGGTGGATGGGCGAATTGCCGGATCAAATCAATGAATATACTGAGCAAGGCATCACTCTTTACACCAGTGAATCTCAGCTCACTCAATCCCTTGATACACGCTTTGATATCAGCCCTTGTTA
>NZ_JAWPOP010000882.1:0-549 GCF_033344345.1 Vibrio sp. 1978 | reverse complement strand
AGGACGAACAAGGGCGTGTCGGTACACGGGTTCGCATTCTAGGCGTATCACTCGTTGCAGAGTGGTATCGCAACAGATTTGTCGAACAAGTTCCCGGACAAAAGAAAAGGGTTCTATCGACACATATCAAGAAGGGTCGCGGTCATGCCTACAGCATGTCGCACTTCAAGAAAGAGCCTGTCTGGGCACAAGAGTTGATCCAGCAAGTTGAAACCAGGTATGCCGTGTTAAGACAACGCGCCACTGCCTTAGCAAAAATTCGCCGGGCGCTAAACGAGTACGAGCGCCAGCTAAACAAGACACATAGCGACGAGGTGTGACAACATGACAGCATCTGTAGCGGCCACTGAATTGGCGAAACTGGGGAAATGTGAAGCGATGATCAAGAAAGTCGCCAGCCATCCTCGCCCTGCCCTGTCAAAGCGCCCACAATCGCCACAGGGGACAGATAGCACCCTTCGGGGTGAGTTCGCTCATTTCCGATATGAAGCGGCAGCCCTGCGTTTTATGAGCGGCACTGCGGGGGCTAAGCGTCGCATCTACCAGCTA
>NZ_JAWPOP010000881.1:0-549 GCF_033344345.1 Vibrio sp. 1978 | reverse complement strand
ATCCTCATGGGGCTGCGGGTTAATGGATAGTTCTCCTGGATGGGAAGAAAGCCACAGTGAGAACGACTCTCCTGAATCGACAGACCATGAATCACCGCCACTATCGACAATTTGCACTTCCAACGCCCGGCAGGTTTCGGTGATCAGGGTTTCCAGAAATGCCCCAATTCTGGCCGGGTCTTCATATTTCTCTCTCTGCTCATGAAACACGAGCTGGCTGTAGCGATGCAGAGCTTCTTCAATGATCGGGTAAATCACAGGCTCCTGATTAGCCTTAATCCCGTCTGTGATGTAGCAGCTCAGCTTCTCGATGATGGCCTCCGATGCAGGCCAGTCGAATTGGAGGATGCTCAGGATGTGAGCGTTCTTGCGGCCACGACTTTTCAATTCATTCATAACCCTGTCGAAAGGGTTCACATCGACCATGATGGCTACCTCGTAATTTCTATACTTCTTGTCACACATAGCTCTGCTCTTACTGGGTCAATATGGGCAGACGGCCTTTTACGATTGTTCCGCCTGAAATTTTGGCTATGTATTCCAGGTTCG
>NZ_JAWPOP010000880.1:0-550 GCF_033344345.1 Vibrio sp. 1978 | reverse complement strand
TCACTATCCCAACACTGCATTATCACGAATTTGGTGAAGAGTAATGTTTGACGTAAACGCTGTACGCGAACAGTTCCCGGCCCTAAATCAAGACGTAAACCAATCGCCTTTAGTTTACCTTGATAGCGCAGCAACAACACAAAAGCCACAGTGCGTGATCGATGTGATTAGCCGTTACTATAGTGCACAAAATGCTAACGTGCATCGTGGTAGCCACAGTTTGACAGCAAACGCGACTAGCCAGTTTGAAGCCGCTCGCGAAGCCGTAGCAACGTTTATTGGTGCAAACAGCTCTAAAGAAATCATTTGGACGCGAGGTGCAACCGAAGCACTTAACTTAATTGCACAAACTTACGCTCGCAGCACCTTACAACCGGGCGATGAAATCTTGATTAGCGAGATGGAACACCACGCCAACATCGTGCCGTGGCAGATTGTAGCCGAACAAACTGGTGCGAAAATAGTGAAAGTGCCAATGACGGCTGAATGCCAGTTTGACTTACAGGCGTTTGAGCAGAAGATCTCTGAGCGATGCAAAATCGTCGCGTGC
>NZ_JAWPOP010000879.1:0-550 GCF_033344345.1 Vibrio sp. 1978 | reverse complement strand
CATAGGTTATCGTTATGTCTGTAAATACAACTACCCTTATAAAAATCGTACGTAAATCTGACGTTCTACAACGCGTACCCTTCTCAAGAGCGACTCTCCACCGCAAAATTAACGATGGAACATTCCCACCTTCAATTCCCCTTGGTGCAAACTCTGTTGGTTTCTTGTCTCATGAGGTCGATGCCATTATCGCAGCCATGGCACTAGGCAAAGATCTACATCAAACCGTTTCTCATCTTGTTGAGCAAAGACAGTCTCTTTTCGACAACAGTCTCTATGCACTAGCTGCATAACTAAAAACTCTCACTAAGCACAAATAAATCAATTGTTTACTGCATGCTTTAGCATGCTGGTAAAAGTGCAGAGTTCTTTAGTTATATATATTACTTAGAAACTTTGCACTTTTACGTTCTACTAGGAATAAGAATAAATGAACGTTATCGCGCAATCTCAAGCTTCAGAACATACACTGGTTCGTTCAACCGAGTCCTGCTCAGTCGCTATTCTTAGCGGCGAGTCTCTAAGCTTCGATCATGACAAGTACAGGGTC
>NZ_JAWPOP010000878.1:0-550 GCF_033344345.1 Vibrio sp. 1978 | reverse complement strand
ATACCGATGATTGCTGAATCTTCGATGACTATCTCGTTTGGTTTCAAGCCATTACGTTGCACTTGTTTTTCAACAAGGTGACGCTTCGCAATGTTTAGTTTTTCATCTTCGGTGTAACCGGATAGACGAATCACTTCCATACGATCAAGCAACGGACCAGGAATATTCATCGAGTTAGACGTTGCAACAAACATCACATCAGACAAGTCGTAATCCACTTCTAGGTAGTGGTCGTTGAATGAGTTGTTTTGTTCAGGGTCTAATACTTCAAGCAACGCTGAAGCCGGGTCACCACGCATGTCTGAAGACATTTTGTCGATTTCATCCAGAAGGAAGAGAGGGTTTTTCACACCAACTTTCGACATTTTCTGAATCAGCTTACCTGGCAATGAACCAATGTAAGTACGACGGTGGCCTCGAATCTCTGCTTCATCACGCACGCCACCTAGGGCCATACGTACGTATTTACGGCCAGTAGCAGATGCAATTGAGCGGCCAAGCGATGTTTTACCCACGCCTGGAGGACCAACAAGACAAAGGATTGGACCTT
>NZ_JAWPOP010000087.1:0-1429 GCF_033344345.1 Vibrio sp. 1978 | reverse complement strand
TAATGCCGATCAGTTAAGACTTTAATCGGCAGATCAGTTGAATGATCCTACCAACATGTAACAATCCGATAGACCCTGTTTATCGGATTTTTTTATGCACGTTTCTCAAGCCCTCGACATCATCAATAACTACAAACCGAATCAAGTCGAAACTCTCGCAGACCTCCTACCTATAGAGCTAATTAATGATGCTTACGAACTGACTGATACCGTCACCCTTCGAAAGCGAAAACTGACTTTAGAATCTATGGCGTGGTTGTTAGTTGGAATGGCTATATATAACGATAAATCCATGGCTGATATTGTAAATATGCTCGATATTGTTGATCGCTCAGGTAAACCATTTGTCGCTCCAAGTGCATTAACGCAACGAAGAAAAAATCTCGGTGAATCAGCAGCTAAAGCTCTTTTTGAGTGTACGCAAAGTCATTGGTTTAAGCAGGCTAATTTACCAAACTGGAACGAACTCACTCTTCTTGGCGTTGATGGTGTTTTGTGGCGCACTGAGGACTCGAAAGAGAACGCAGAAACGTTTGCAAAGCCTACCAATCGTGACGGTAAAGAAACACAGTACCCACAAGTACGCATGGTATGTCAGATGGAGTTGAGCAGCCATTTAATCACAGGCAGTGCCTTTGGCTGTTATAGCGTCAATGAAATGAAGTTAGCAGAGCAACTTATAGAGACGACACCTGATAATAGCTTAACCCTTTTCGACAAAGGCTTTTACTCCCTTGGCCTACTTCAAGCGTGGAGCTCACAAGGAATAAATCGACATTGGCTTATCCCGATGAAAAAAGGACTCACTTACGAAGTCGTCCAGTCGCTTGGCCGACAAGATAAACTGATCAAACTGAAGAGTAATCCGCAAGCGCGTAAGAAATGGCCAGAGCTAGAACAAGAAGTTGTTGTACGTTTAATCACGAGAGTCAAAGATGGTAAGCAATACGATGTTCTCACCTCAATGCTTGATCCTATGCTCTACCCAAAGTCAGATATCGTGGGCTTATATGGGTATCGTTGGGAAATTGAACTCGGATACCGTGAGCAAAAACAGTACATGCTTGGTAACCGACTCACGCTTCGAAGTCGACTCCCTGAATTAGTGAAGCAAGAGCTCTGGGGAATACTACTGACCTATAACTTAATCAGGTATCAAATGGTGCAGATGTGTAATACGTTGAAAGGAGATTACTTGCCATATCAACTTAGCTTCAATGGGGCATTAGCTCACATCATGCGCCTGATAGTGGGACTTCCATACTCGTCACCAGGAGCAATCCCGAGGCAACTCCAAAACTTCTACTCAATGAGTGAGAGTTTAATACTAGAACCTAGACGAGAAAGATCCTTCCCTAGAGTCGTTAAGAAAAAACCAAGCCGATACCCTAGAAAAAACAATGCCGCTCACCTTAAGTGAACGGCATTA
>NZ_JAWPOP010000877.1:0-551 GCF_033344345.1 Vibrio sp. 1978 | reverse complement strand
GCCGGGCAATATGTTGATGGACGCATGGTGTGAGCGACATACAGGTCACGGTTTCGACAAAGACGCGCAACTTGCCCAGCGAGGCAGCGTCAACGAAGCATTGCTGGCTCATTTACTTAAAGAGCCTTATCTCGCAATGTCAGCCCCGAAGAGTACTGGACGTGAACTGTTCAACATGGATTGGCTACATCACCAGTTAGCCAATTACAATGTATCCGTCGAAGACGTCCAACGCACCTTGTGCGAATACACCGCGATCACTATTGCGCATGACGTAACAAAGTTCACGTATGGCGAGACACCTCAGCTGTTGGTTTGCGGCGGGGGGGCACGCAACCCACTTTTGATGCAACGTTTAGCGGAACTTCTCCCCCAATGGCATGTGACAACCACTACCGATAAAGGCGTTGATGGCGACTACATGGAAGCTATGGCGTTTGCTTGGCTTGCGCAGCGCCATATTCATGGCCTCCCTAGCAATTTACCGGAAGTCACAGGGGCAAGTCGCCTCGCTTCACTTGGTGTGCTCTATTCAAAAAATTAAGGGCAAT
>NZ_JAWPOP010000876.1:0-551 GCF_033344345.1 Vibrio sp. 1978 | reverse complement strand
CAGAAAACGTCTATAGGTTCTCAATGAAGTTCAGTGCTGTGATTCTTGCAGCGGGTAAAGGTACTCGTATGCACTCAAATATGCCTAAAGTGCTACACACTTTGGCAGGGAAGCCAATGGTTAAACATGTTATCGATACTTGTACTGGCCTTGGCGCACAAAACATTCACCTAGTCTTTGGTCACGGTGGTGATCAAATGCAAACCACACTTGCAGATGAGACTGTCAACTGGGTACTTCAAGCGGATCAGCTTGGTACTGGCCACGCGGTGGATCAGGCTTCTCCACGTTTCGAAGACGATGAAAAGATCCTAGTTCTTTATGGTGATGTTCCACTGATTTCTCCTGAAACCATTGAAAACCTACTTGATGCACAACCAACAGGTGGCATCGCGTTACTTACTGTAATGCTCGATAACCCGACCGGTTACGGCCGGATCATTCGTAAAAATGGTCCTGTGGTTGCTATCGTTGAGCAAAAAGACGCAAGCGAAGAACAAAAGCAAATTAAAGAGATAAACACTGGCGTAATGGTTGCGACTGGTGGTGAT
>NZ_JAWPOP010000875.1:0-551 GCF_033344345.1 Vibrio sp. 1978 | reverse complement strand
CGGCCATGGAGAGATAGCCGTTGGGTGGTTGTGCGTCTCTACCTTCATTAAGATGTGTGCATCTTCATGGTGGTAAGTGTATTGACGAGTTTTAGGATCTGGGAAGAAACGACCCACTTTAGAGCCCGTCATTACCGCTGCGTTATCTTTGTAAGCAGACAGAACGTGGTCTGGTGTCGTTTCGAATGTGTTTTTGATCATCTTAAACAGAGACTTCTCTTGGTCGACACCATCGATAGTCCAGTCTGCATTAAAGATCTTATGACGACAGTGCTCTGAATTCGCCTGAGCAAACATCATCAGCTCGATGTCGTTAGGGTTACGACCTAACTTAGTGAAATTCTCCACCAAGTAATCAATTTCATCTTCTGCGAGTGCCAAACCAAGGGAAACGTTTGCTTCTTCAAGCGCAAGACGACCGCCCGCTAAGATATCAACATGCGCCACAGGCTTTGGCTCTGCGACTGTAAACAGCGCTGACGCGGCTTCAAGTTCTGTGAACACCGTTTCCATCATGCGGTCATGAATTAACGCTTTGACAGCGTCAACTT
>NZ_JAWPOP010000874.1:0-551 GCF_033344345.1 Vibrio sp. 1978 | reverse complement strand
ATTCAACTCAGTGACTTGTTGCTTCACTTGCAACGACGTCTCAGAAGCATGCTGACTGTTACTCGCCACCATTTCGACCGACTGCGTAATGCCTGCCATTAACCCATTTATGGATTGCGTTGCGTGAGATTGCTGCTCGGCAGCAGCGGCCAATTCTGCCATTTGCTCGTTTAGAGAACCGATCTGCTCTGTCGTTGAAACCAATCTCGTTACGGCATTATCGATGTGTTCAGCACCTTGCTCTGCCAACGACTGGCTGTGTTCAATTTCCTGAACCACCGTGTGAGTTGAACGCTGAATTGCGTTAATAATACCGTTGATTTCTGTCGTCGATTGCGTGGTTCTTGTCGCCAACATGCGCACTTCATCGGCAACCACAGCAAAACCTCGCCCTTGTTCACCAGCTCTCGCCGCTTCAATTGCCGCATTGAGTGCCAGCAAATTAGTCTGTTCTGCTAACCCTTCAATCACTTCCGTCACGCGGCCAATTGCTTCGCTCTCTTTGCTTAACTGCGTAACTTGGGTGCTGGCGCTTTCTATGCTGCTGTGTA
>NZ_JAWPOP010000873.1:0-551 GCF_033344345.1 Vibrio sp. 1978 | reverse complement strand
TCGACAATGTGCCGATAAACAGCACAACAAAAGGCACGATGCCCCACAATCCGAAGTCCATCAACCAACTTACGAACAGACCAATACCCGCCAAAAGTTGCACGAACAACCCAAAACGAAGCATGGCATGAGAGCCCACTTTTTTCACCAAACGACCGTTAATGCTGGTCATGATGATCATCGCCACAATGTTCAAACCGAATAAGTAACCAAATTGGTCAGGTCGAACACCGTATAAATCAATATAAACAAACGAACCCGCAGTTAGGAATGCAAACATCCCCGAAAACGAGAATGCACCAGACAACATCAAGCCCAACGCTTCAGAACTTGAACACAAACGGGCGTAGTTTTTTAATGTGGTGCGAAAACGCAGTGGTTGGCGGTTTTCTGGTTTTAGCGTCTCCGGAATTTTCCAAAACACCAGCAGAATGACAACCACAGCAAAGATAGCCAGCACCCAAAAGATGGAACGCCATCCGAACCAAATCGCTAGGTGACCACCGATCATCGGCGCGACCAAAGGTGCCATAGTGATCACTAAGGTGACG
>NZ_JAWPOP010000872.1:0-551 GCF_033344345.1 Vibrio sp. 1978 | reverse complement strand
CTCGGCTCGTAAGCTGTTAGCACGCTTCGGGATAAAGGGTGATAAAGCACAACGTCGCTTAGAGGCGTTGAGTGGTGGGGAGCAAACTCGCGTTAAGCTTTGTTGTTTAGCAACACGAGGCTGCAATGTACTCATTCTCGATGAGCCAACTACGCATCTTGATACCAGCAGTAAAGATGCGTTGAAGCAGGCGCTACAACGTTTTGCGGGCAGTGTCATCTTGGTTTCACACGAGAAGGCATTTATCCAAGATTGGCCAGACAGAATCGTCGATATCGCGACCTTAGCGGAGCTTTCGTTGCAAGCGGAGGTTGAAGCATGATTCAGTCGATAGCGTTGTTCCTTATTGCATTTCTGGTAGGTGCTGACGAATTGCTGCTTGGCTCTATTTTAGAACCTATCGGAGATGATCTTGGTGTTCCACCGAGCCAGGTGACACTCTTTATTACGGCGTATAGTCTAGCGATTGCGTTTTGTGCGCCTTATTTAGGGCGTTGGTCGGATCGAGTAGGGCGTCTTCGCCTTATGCTGCCTGCTTGTTTCGTTTTTGG
>NZ_JAWPOP010000871.1:0-552 GCF_033344345.1 Vibrio sp. 1978 | reverse complement strand
AACGGCAATCCTGCTTACACCGATGTCGGCAGCTTCTCAGACAACCTTGATTTAGATACTAACGCTCAAATTCCGCCGAACGTTGAAGTGGTATACACAATTGTCGCTCAGATTGACCGTTCAAATCCGGATCAAATTCTGTACTCTCAATTCAGTAATACCGCGACGGTTAAAACGCCAGATTCTACTGTCCAGTCATCAGCATCAGACAGCGTTACGGTGTATCCAAAAGAACCTAAGATCATCGTGACTAAAACCACACCGGATGACGAGTTTATCCCCGGTGATTGGGTCACATTTACGGTATCTATTTTCAACTTTGGTGAAGGTTATGCGAACGAAGTTCATGTAACGGACGATATTGTGGGTCTGGATGCGTTTTCTGAATGGACGATAGACGCGACGATTGATTCAAACAACTCGCCATACAAAACAGGCAGTTACGCAGGGCCTAAATCGGGTTACCCAAACAATGGAAATATTGACTCGCGTATTGATATCGACCCTAAAGTGGGTAGTGAGAAAGGCTCGGTGGTTTACGTTATTCATGGT
>NZ_JAWPOP010000870.1:0-552 GCF_033344345.1 Vibrio sp. 1978 | reverse complement strand
GGTATCGACATCAAACTTGAGTTTATGTTGGTCATCACCACTTAAGCTGATCGCTTCTTTCTCTAATACTTCAAGCATTGCTGGCACGTTTACGACATCTTCCAACTCATGCATCGGCGCGGCTTCAATCTTAGATAAGGTAAGAAGTTGATTCACTAAGCTGTTCATGCGGTTAAGCTGCTCCGTCATCACCCCATGAGCTTTAGTCCACATCGGGCCGACGATCATATCTGGGTCTTCCGTCATCTCCAGATAACCTTGTAGTACGGTCATCGGAGTGCGTAGCTCATGAGAAACGTTGGCGAAGAAGTTACGACGCATTCCTTCGAGTTGCTTAAGTTGGCTCACGTCACGCACCACCATCAGGTGTTCACCTTCCGTGTAAGGCACGATACGCAGTTCTAACATACGTTCGACATTCAACGGCGAGCGCATTTCTAGCGGTTCGGAGAAATCTTTTTTATTGAGGTACTTTATGAAATCTGGAGTTCGAATCAGGTTCGAGATAGGTTGACCGGAATCTTCTGGCCAATGGAAGCCTAACAGGTGTTG
>NZ_JAWPOP010000869.1:0-552 GCF_033344345.1 Vibrio sp. 1978 | reverse complement strand
GGCGGAATCTTATTTGATAATTATTCCATCGCTTATTTAGTCAGTAACTTAGCGCTCGCCATCATTCTTTTGGATGGCGGGATGCGAACGCGAGTCGCCAGTTTTCGGGTCGCCTTGTGGCCTTCGGTGTCGTTGGCAACCATAGGCGTAGCCATCACGACATTGTTAACTGGCTTGATGGCGACCTGGCTGTTCGATTTGGATTTATTGCAAGGTATCTTAGTTGGCGCGATTGTCGGTTCAACGGATGCGGCCGCGGTCTTCTCTTTATTGAAAGGCCGCAGTCTGAACGAACGTGTTGGCTCGACGTTAGAAATTGAATCGGGCACCAACGACCCAATGGCGGTGTTCTTGACCGTCACGTTAATTGCGATTCTTTCTAGTACGGGAACGGAGTTAAGCGCCGGATTTTTAGCGCTCAGTTTTGTTAAGCAGTTTGGTATCGGTGCGCTACTTGGTTTTGCTGGTGGCTGGGTCTTGTGGAAAGTCATCAATCGCAATCAACTGCCGGATGGCTTGTACTCGATTTTGACCGTCAGCGGCGGCTTGATC
>NZ_JAWPOP010000868.1:0-552 GCF_033344345.1 Vibrio sp. 1978 | reverse complement strand
TTGCGCCATTCTGTTTGATTGCCGTTGCAAATGGTGCGCTTTACCCAATCGTCGTAAACCGTGCCCTCGCTAGTGCACACCAAAGCCCAGCGACAGCAGCAGGTCTACAGAACAGTCTGCAAATCTGTGTGAGCAGCTTATCGAGCGCATTAGTTGCCGCGATGGCAAGCCAAGCTCAAGTGGTTACGGGCGTGGCAATCGTCATTTGTATGGGTGGCTTGTGGATGGGTTACATTCTGTCGAATCGTGAACTCTCTAAGCATTTCACTACACCTGACAACGCTCGCGTCGTCAGCGAAGATGAACTTTAAGTCTGTACTTCAGTCCATCCGATCATAATAAGAGCCGCGTAAAGCGGCTCTTTTCATTTATAAACTTTTCAGTCCCCACTTCTGAGCAGTCTGCTTAAAGAAGCCTTGTGTTTTTTTTAACTCCACCCAGTGATTGATGTAGTTAATCCAGACTTGATCGTCTTGTGGCAACAACATGGCAATTGGAGTTGGTCTGCGAGGTGCTTTCACAGGCACAATCGCCAACTGTTTGAACTTGTCC
>NZ_JAWPOP010000086.1:0-1449 GCF_033344345.1 Vibrio sp. 1978 | reverse complement strand
ACACAAGCAATATGCAGCTCGCAGTACCATCCTCCGATATATCCATTCCATCGGAGTAACACGCAATGGCTAAAGGGCACTTCGCAAAATCAGAAAAACAAGCCGCTTCTGTCATGAAAGAAATGCAGGGGAAAGGTAATGCCATAGAATCGGTGGGAACGGCGAGGAACTACGAACAAGCATTGAAAACCTGTTGCGATTATCTGAAAGAGTTCAAGCTTGGCTCTCTAAGAGAACTAACCCCAGAACAAGCAAAAAACTACATAGAGTTACGCGCTCACGAATGTAAACAAAGCACAATCGACATGGATCGTCAGGCAATACAAACAATGATGCAGCATGTCACACATAAGTTAGAACCCAATCAAACACTATACCCACCCAAAGAGCTTCCTACATCTAAAAAAGAAACTATTGAAAACTCTCGTTCTTACACGCCAGAACAGGTCAATGCGATCATTCAGCACCAAACCGAGCAACATGCACTCTCAACACAACTTTGTCATGAAGCGGGTCTACGCGCTCACGAACTGTACACACTACGACCTTCTGGCGAAGTAAATCCGAGTCCACGGGACGTACACCAAGATAAATTTTCCCAACTCCCCAATGACTCAAAAACCTACACGGTTCAAGGGAAAGGCGGTCTCATTCGTGAAGTTCAAATCCCCAACCATTTGGCAGAAAAGTTAGAAGAACGCAGACTCGATACACCACAGCAACTCTCTGACAGGGGCGTGAATTACGAATCGCATTACAACATAGCAGGAGGACACAAGTTTTCTGATGCGTTCAGCAAAGCGAGTTCTCGCGCTCTTGGGTACTCCAACGGAGCACACGGCTTACGCCATAGCTACGCACAAAACCGCTACGAACAACTGGCTAACCACTTTGAGCGTATCGATGTCATGACGATTATTTCTCAAGAGCTAGGGCATTTCCGCCCCGATATTACAGAGGTATACCTACGATGATTTGGGGATTTTTGACGGTAATTGTTGTGGGATTGGTATTGCTTTTTGCAGCACCATTTCTTGATTTTCTAACTCCCGATAGCACGATTTGGTTAGTAGACTTATCCAACTCAAATGGTCCTATTTTACTAGCACAAGGCGCAAAAACGCTCTGGTACCAATGGCAATCATGGGTTTACATATTCTTGTTTAGCCTCATGACAGCGTTCATTTTAGGTTTAATTTACAACGGCATTCGCACATTCGCAGATGAGTCGTTACTCAAAGCTAAGAAAGAATTAGCTAAAAAAACGAAAGAGATCGAAAACATAAAACGAGAATACCAAGGTCAAGTTGAGAAGGATATCGTAAACAAACACGCCAAAGAAGCGAAACGACTCAACAAGAAAGAAAACGAGATCTACGCTATCAAGCAGCAAACAGAGAACAAGGAAGTGGCGTTACAAAAGCAAATAAGAATAGTCAATCACGCACA
>NZ_JAWPOP010000867.1:0-553 GCF_033344345.1 Vibrio sp. 1978 | reverse complement strand
AAATACGGTTCAAACGCGGATGTGGCACCACTGCCAGATTCTCGCATTACGAGTCCGAACCTGATCGCGAAGCTAAATCCAAATGGTCGCCCAACCAATGATCGCACGGGTTTCCTACAGAATCCAAGAGAGGTGAAATAATGTTATACGAAGCACCATTAGTTGCCTTTACGGTTCTTGCTCAAACAGCGGTTGGCGCGCACTTAACGGTTAATGCGTTCGAGAAATTCGGTAAGCCACCACGCGTGACAGAACCTCGTATGAACATCGCTCGTTTCGCAATTTTGGTTGTAATGGGATTGGGTTTCTTGTTCTCAACCACTCACTTAGGTAGCCCACTTCGTGCCTTCAACGCATTAAACCGTGTTGGTAGTGCGGCGCTATCTAACGAGATCTTAACGGGTGCAAGCTTTCTGTCTCTAGCGGGTTTGTACTGGTTGCTGACGATTCTAAAAATCGGCAGCGAAGGCGTTCGCAAAATCGTGAACTGGTTGTCTATCGCGGTCGGCGTGATTTTCATGTTCGCGATGGCAAATGTTTACCAAATCGAAAC
>NZ_JAWPOP010000866.1:0-553 GCF_033344345.1 Vibrio sp. 1978 | reverse complement strand
GGCAGTACCGCCCCTACACAGCCCCAGTGCCAGCAGTTTGAGTCTATTGGTTACTTTCATGGTTCCTCTCTATATCGTTCCAATTTCGTTTCGGTAAAAGAACAGTGGCCCAGTGACTGTTCTGAGTTCCGGCGTTACTTGCTTTACTCTTGAGCAAATATGCTGCTTGAAAAAGTTGTGGTATCCGTACAAAGCTGGGCGTGTAAAAACGGAATAGATAATGAGGGTGATGGCCGCACCAGCGGCCCACCCGATCACGTCCGGAGAGATAAGTCCTGACACGTCTGAGATACGTTCTGGTTCAACCAAGCGGCACACCACCAGCACCCAGAACCACATTACCGGCATCACAAAGATCATCTTTCCGACGCAAGCAATGAGCACCTTCACCAAATTCAAGCTCTGCGCCCAGTAAAGCCACAACGCAGACAAGGATTGGCGACGTATCACCTGGTAGACGTTCAATGGGATGTCGCACAGATGCACCCCATCTTGATTTATAACGGAGTAGCTCATCCTCCCTCCCTATACCCGTTTCTGGAGGTTGCCGAAC
>NZ_JAWPOP010000865.1:0-553 GCF_033344345.1 Vibrio sp. 1978 | reverse complement strand
CTTGACAGGTTTTCAGAGAACATGAAAAAACAAGTATTCACCCCTGAAGAATTGGAAATCGATACTGAGGCGAGTCCTTTTGTTTTTGTTGATTACCTGTCCTGGACAATCCCTTACTCATCTTTGCGTCACGCTCACAAGTCAGATCTTTCTTCTGCTATTTGGGCTCCAATCCCTAAGCCAAATTACCGCATGGCTAAAACTCCTGAGCAAAAAGAAAAGTTAATCGAGCGATACAAACAACAATGGAACGTTGCAATGATGGAACGTTTGGAGGTTTTTTGCTTGCACGTTCTTGGCCTTCGCATGTCGCCTTGGCGTGGTAAGGGTTTATACGGTTACGAGGATTCATGTCACTTGATGACCAAACACTCTAATAAGCACGTTGGATTTGTTGCTTTGGGTGGCAACCGTGGAACCTGTTATTTCCAAATTGAGGGGCTAGGGTGCAAACACGTTTTTGAGCACACAAGTGCATTCCGTTTGCATTGGTGGTTAGATCTTCTCGACTGTAACCGTCTATCTCGAATCGACCTTGCAGTCGATGACTTCC
>NZ_JAWPOP010000864.1:0-554 GCF_033344345.1 Vibrio sp. 1978 | reverse complement strand
CTTGGCCACCAGACGCTGCACCAGCACCGATAATAGTATGGATCTCATCAATGAACAGGATGGCATCTTCTTCTTTTTCAAGCTGCTTCAAAATCGATTTGAAACGTTTCTCGAAATCACCACGATACTTAGTGCCTGCTAGCAGCGAACCGATATCAAGTGAGTAGATAACGCTATTTTGAATCACCTCAGGCACTTGGCCTTCTACAATTCTCCAAGCTAGGCCTTCTGCAATTGCCGTTTTACCCACACCAGCTTCACCAACGAGCAATGGGTTGTTCTTACGACGACGACATAGAACTTGGATCGTACGTTCTAGCTCTTTGTCACGGCCAATTAATGGATCAATATTACCGGCCTTCGCCACTTGGTTGAGGTTTGTTGCAAAGCTTTCTAAACGCTCATCGGAACCTGTTTCTTCGACACTATCCGAGCTAAACGAATCTGAAGAAGATGGATCTTCTCCGGCGCCAGAAGCTTTCGTAATACCGTGGGAGATAAAGTTGACAATATCTAAGCGAGAAATGTCGTTTTTCTTCAATAAATAAGCGGCG
>NZ_JAWPOP010000863.1:0-554 GCF_033344345.1 Vibrio sp. 1978 | reverse complement strand
ATCAGAACGAGGGGTTGCTATGGTATTCCAGTCTTATGCTCTATACCCGCATATGACTGTTGCAGAAAATATGGGTTACTCACTAAAAGTAAACAAAGTTCCAAAAGAAGAGCGAGATAAAAAAGTACAGCTGGTTGGTAAAGCACTACAGTTAGAACATCTACTTGATCGTAAACCAGCCCAACTGTCAGGCGGGCAACGTCAGCGCGTTGCTATCGGTCGTGCTATCGTGAGAGATCCTAAAGTGTTTTTATTCGATGAGCCTCTATCAAACCTTGATGCAGAATTACGTGTGGATATGCGTCTACATATTGCAAAGCTACATCAAGAACTTAAGTCAACCATGATCTACGTAACGCACGACCAAGTCGAAGCCATGACATTAGCAGATAAAATCGTCGTGCTTCGTGATGGTAAAGTTGAGCAAGTTGGCTCACCAATGGATCTCTACCATAACCCTGTTAACAGATTTGTTGCCGGATTTATTGGCTCGCCTAAAATGAATTTTCTTCCTTGTACCGTTGAAGCTTGGGATGAAACGAGCTTAACAGTGA
>NZ_JAWPOP010000862.1:0-555 GCF_033344345.1 Vibrio sp. 1978 | reverse complement strand
GAAAAGCAGTTTAGCTATGCAGGGAAAAGCGGCGCGCACAGCAGTTATCAGTTGGACGATTTGCGCCGCTACTATCACCTGCCGGGGTACTTATCGCACTCTGCCGCCAGTGATGCCTTGGCGTGCGCGGAATTGTTCTTGGTGCAAAGTAAAAAACTGACCGCGCTTCCGGATGTCACGTTGCGTCAGTTGATGCGCTGATCACGCCAACTCTTGCGCCAAAAAGTCGATCAATAACCGCACTTTTGGCGACAAATTGCGACTTTGCGGATACAGCGCCCAAATGCCTTCGCGATCGTCGCGGTAATCGGTCAGCACCTCGACTAACTCACCACTGTCTAACGCTTCTTGAACGTAGTAATCCGGCAGCTGCACTAAACCAAGCCCGCGTTTCGCTGCGTCCACCAAAGCAAAACCGCTGTTGCATTTAATCCGTCCCGACACGCGTAAAGATTTATCGCGTTTATTTTCCTTAAAGTGCCAATAGTCGACCGAGCCAACCAAGCACTGATGCCGTCCCAATTCCGACAACGTATGTGGCTCACCAAAACGCTC
>NZ_JAWPOP010000861.1:0-555 GCF_033344345.1 Vibrio sp. 1978 | reverse complement strand
AAAAAGACGCCAATCCGTTCATCCAAATAGCACAGGCGATCAAAGTCAGCGGAAAGCTTAACCATGTGAATAGCTGTTCTGATGTGTGGCCAAACCGCACTCGAATCACTTCCATGGCGGTTTCTACGCGTAACCTTCGATAGCGACGCGCAAAAAACGCCGCCGCGACGAAAAATCCCAACGCATTTCCCCAAAAGATGAACATCACGCTGATGCCATCTTCATACGCTTTGGCAGCGGCACCCGTAAACGTCCACGCTGAAAATTGCGTCATGAATGCAGTCGCGCCAGCCATCCACCACATCATGGTCCCTCCACCTTGAAGGAAGTCGTTCGACGAGGTGGAAAAGCGGCGAAATAGCCACGCAGCGATCCCAATAAAGAGCAGATAGATCATTACGATCATCGAATCCAATAAAGTCATGTGTCATAGCTCACGAAAAAATTAAAACACCGTTTTAAAGATCACAAAAATACCGATAAGAACTTTATCAGTACGTAATAATGAATATATTAAAACAAGATTTATTATAAAATAAAATGGTGTTTCAAAAT
>NZ_JAWPOP010000860.1:0-555 GCF_033344345.1 Vibrio sp. 1978 | reverse complement strand
GGGCTTTGTTGTCACCAAATAACCAACAACGTTGAGCTTATTGCACTGTTTGAGTAGCTCTGCATTTGCGATTTTTGAGCCGCCTTGCATTGGAATCGCATCGAACATCAATACACGTTTCATGATCTGTTCCTCAGTTGATGCTCAACCAGCGGGAAAGGGGTTTCATGCACTGCGCCATTGGCATCGGTACAACAGTTTTGTTTTCCAGCTCGGTTTCATAAATTGCTTCAATCGCTTTGACGGAAGCGGTCGTGGTCAAGTTTTGGCTAGCATGTAGGTAGGCATTTTCAGCCAGTTTTTCTCGCAAGTCGGCATCTTGCATGACCAATTGAATCGCATTCAGCAGTCCCGCCATGCCCTGGTTTGGATAAAGAAGGGCGCTATGGTTGTGCTCGAACAATTCGGGAATACCGCCAGTTTTAGGTGCTACGATTGGCAGTTTTGCTAATGCCGCTTCTCCTACGACTAGACCAAAAGCCTCTTCGTATGCGCCGCTAATGAAAGCGTCAGCATTGCCCGACATCCAAGCGCCTGGATTGGTCTGTTCTCCGA
>NZ_JAWPOP010000859.1:0-555 GCF_033344345.1 Vibrio sp. 1978 | reverse complement strand
GAAAATGATGCAGTAGCCACCAGTGAAATCAAAGTCGGCGACAATGACAACCTATCGGCTTTAGTGGGTATTTTGTGTGGTGCAGATAAGTTATTGCTACTGACAGACCAAAAAGGTCTGTTTACTGCAGACCCACGCAAAGATCCGAATGCAGAGCTGATCAAAGAAGTTAAAACCATTGATGACACGTTGCGTAAAATTGCTGGCGGCAGCGGTACAACACTCGGTACGGGTGGTATGGCGACGAAACTTCAAGCAGCCGACATCGCACGTCGCGCGGGTATTGAAGTTATTATCGCAGCAGGTAGCGCGCCAAACGTAATTTTTGACTCGTTGAGCACGGAGCCTCAAGGTACGCGTTTCCTACCTTGTTCAGAAGCATTGGAAAACCGTAAGCGTTGGATCCTCGCTGGTCCTGCAGCATCGGGTGATATTATCATCGATGATGGTGCGGTAAATGCGGTTGTAGGTAAAGGCAGCAGCTTGCTAGCAAAAGGGGTCATCAAGGTGAGCGGTGATTTTGCCCGTGGTGAAGTTGCTCGCGTAACAAATTCT
>NZ_JAWPOP010000858.1:0-556 GCF_033344345.1 Vibrio sp. 1978 | reverse complement strand
ATGGCAGCAAGCAGCAAACCGTAAGCACGCTGAGGGGAAGATGGAATCACCACTTTAAAGCCTGCGGTATGTGCAAACAGTGCTTCAATGCTTTCTGAGTGGTGTTCCGGCGCGTGAATGCCGCCACCAAAAGGCGCGCGGAATACAGCCGGACAAGTGAGGCGTCCACGAGTACGGTTACGTATTCTGGCCGCGTGACACATTAGGTGCTCCATAGCCGGGAAGACGAAACCTTGGAACTGAAATTCTGCAACAGGGCGTAAACCTTGAGTTGCCATGCCCACTGCAACGCCGCCGATTAAGGCTTCTGCAAGCGGAGTATCGATGACGCGTTTTAGTCCATACTTTTGTTTGAGCCCGACGGTTGCACGAAATACGCCGCCGTTATCGCCCACGTCTTCGCCAAGTACGACGACGTTTGGATCGTGTTCCATTTCATGATGCAGAGCGAGGTTTACTGCTTCAACTAACGTAAGTTCAGCCATGTTTGCCTCCTTGCATTCGCATTGCTTTATTGATCAATTCATCGCGTTGAGCGTGAAGCTCTTGAGGAAGC
>NZ_JAWPOP010000085.1:0-1473 GCF_033344345.1 Vibrio sp. 1978 | reverse complement strand
GCTCCTTACGTTGTTAGTTGATGGTGGGGCTGCGGCGTCAGTCTTTGCCCTGCAAAATGTAGGTTCTGCTATTGCTACTATATATGACGCGATTGCTCGTTCAATCGTCAAAATTTCAGAACTCTCTAGCGAATTTTCTGAACGCGTAAAAGGTTTACTTGGCCACATGTTGGTATTTGCGGGGAAAGGTGCAAATATCGCGATCAAATTTACTTATTCCTTTATTCGTTGGGTGTTTGAATTGGTGCTAAGTAAGTTGAATCAGGCTGTTAAAGCCGCTCTCAAAACGACCTTCTGATTTTGATTAATCCACCTTTGCTTAGGTGTGGTTTATTCTTAAATACGAAAAGTTTCCTACTTGGTTAGCGAAGCTAGTGGCGAGCAAATAGATAGTGCTTGGTGAGTCAGATAGAAAACACCGCCTCGATAGCGGCGGTGTTTTATTTTGGATTACTGTCGTTGATAAACCGATTGACCTCTGCTGATTGTTTCTTCCACGTTTAGGTCTTTTAGCGCCTTAGGTTCAATCTTCATCGGGTTGTTATCGAGGATGATTAAATCCGCATTCTTACCTACTTCGATAGAACCTTTATACGACTCCTCAAAGTGTTGGTAAGCTGGCCAAATGGTCATGGCTTGCAGCGCGGTGTACGTGTCAACGCGCTGATCTGCACCCAGTACTTTATCAGTTCTGGTGGTGCGATTGACGGTCGCATCCAATACTCGGAATGAACTTGGCAGCGCCACAGGTGCGTCATGGTGAGTACTGAACTTTAACCCTGCCTTTCTCACCGCTTGAGTTGGTGAAATGAAATCGGCACGAGGATGGCCGAGTACCGAGTCCACATGCCAGTCACCCCAATAAAAAGTATGCATTGGGAATAGAGAAGGGAAGATGCCTTGTGCAGCTAAGCGATCCACTTGGTCTTGGCGCATGGTTTGGCCGTGAATGAGTACAGGTCGGCGGTCTTGTTTTCCTAGCTTTTCATTTGCTTTGGTCACTGCATTGATAAATTGCTCGATCGCAGCGTCACCATTGGCATGCGTCAGCACTTGCCATTCATTTTTAAAGGCCGTTTCTACGTAATCGTAAGCTTGTTGATCTTCAAAGGTTGGGTAGCCAGCGTAGTCTTTATCTTGTCCATGTGGCGGGTGGAAGTAAGGCTGACTTAGCCAAGCCGTTTTACCTTGTGGAGAGCCATCAAAGTTCAGCTTTACGCCACCGATGCGGAAATGGTTGGTGTACTCTGGCGTGTTGTATTCCGAGTCCATAAAATCACTGCTCGATACCATATCGGCGTACGCAACCAAGTCGATCATCAGCTTGTCGTTTTTCGACGCGCGTTTCATCGCTTCATAACCTTCTGATGTTGCTCGTCCTTCTTGAGCCGTGGTATAGCCATATTTCGCGTACAAACCTTGCGAGGCTTCTAACATGCGATCTTGAAGTTCAGAATCAATCAACTTATTGAG
>NZ_JAWPOP010000857.1:281-556 GCF_033344345.1 Vibrio sp. 1978 | reverse complement strand
TACTGACCAATCAGGTAGCCATTCTCCTTGTCCCACTCTTCTAAAAAAGAGACGGCATTTTGCTCTGGTACTTGAATTGTCCACGGATTCTTCGCTTGCACTCCCAACACTTCGGCAACGATAGGATTAGATTGCACCTCTGCTTGCGGAAACTTGGCCATGATTTCATCATCAGACAAGCTAAAGCGATACACACCAGCAATGATAACAATCGCTAATAGCACGATAGGAATAAGAAGAATGAGTGGAATTGGCAGAATTCTGCTGCGAGCCAT
>NZ_JAWPOP010000857.1:0-271 GCF_033344345.1 Vibrio sp. 1978 | reverse complement strand
TTTGTTCTAAAAATTGTGTTCGGAGTATATACCAATTCGAATAGGATCACCGCATACACTCAAATCTCGATGAACCAAGTATCGTGAAATCACTCGAGCGGATTTAGGTATAAACTGTTTAGTGGGCAATCGATAGGTAATAACGATGACAAACATAATTCACACCGGAGAGTGCGCCTGTGGCTTAGTTCAACTTCGCTGTAAAGATGAACCTCTGCGAACCTCTATTTGTCACTGCTTTGAATGCCAGAAACGAACAGGCAGCGTTTTT
>NZ_JAWPOP010000856.1:0-556 GCF_033344345.1 Vibrio sp. 1978 | reverse complement strand
AAACATAGAAGCCATCGCTCAAGAGGGAACAAAACGCAACTCACGAAACGGTAAGTTGTCTGCTGATGAGGGTCGTGCCGCCAGTATCCCTCAATATTTTGCAATGTCGATAGGAGATTGGGAAAGCGAAGACTTTCAAAATCCGCCGAAAGGTAACTTCAAACGCCCTACCACCAGCTATGATTTAGCTGAATTCGGCGCTCTGCTGGGTTATTCAGGCACCAAAATGGCTTCCATAATGGTAGAAACCGTTGGTGCTATAAAAAATGCTCTGAAGAAAGCGATTGACCTTACCGAAGCTCAAGGAATCGAGGATCGAGAACGTGAACACATAGAACTATGTGTCTCACTCATCCAAACAGAGTGTGAATACTTGCTATCGCAAGCCGACGGTGTGCCAGAAATGAGTGAGCTTCTTTAATGTAAATGTAAAACCTAGTAACTAATCAAATTAGATTCTACAGCGACATACCTGATTTGATTAGTTAGTTACTACAATATCTTTATTTATTCTATTTAGGTGACGTTGCTTTGATGAAAGGAATTGAATCAAAAA
>NZ_JAWPOP010000855.1:0-557 GCF_033344345.1 Vibrio sp. 1978 | reverse complement strand
CAAACACTGCGTTTGACCCAAGATGAGTTGATTCAAGCGGCTAAGCTGGCAGTTCTCGGTCAAATGTCAGCGAGCATCAGCCATGAGCTGAATAATCCGTTGGCAGCCATTCGTAGCTTTGCTGAGAATGGAAAATTGTTCCTTCAGAAAGAAAAGTATGACCGAGTGGAAGACAATCTCACTCGCATTTCAGCCCTCACAGACAGAATGGCAAACATCAGCCAGCAATTGCGTTCGTTTGCCAAAAAGGCCAGCGGCAATGAGCTTACCCAAACACGTCTGTTGCCCGTGATAGCCTCATCAAAAGAGCTCATGAAACCCGCTTTTAAATCTGCTCGTGTTCTACTTGCTACCGAACTTCCTACTGACGACATCGAGGTTCAAATCAATACCA
This sequence comes from Vibrio sp. 1978, assembly GCF_033344345.1. Lineage (NCBI taxonomy): Bacteria > Pseudomonadati > Pseudomonadota > Gammaproteobacteria > Vibrionales > Vibrionaceae > Vibrio > Vibrio sp. 1978. The sequence goes on along the minus strand of NZ_JAWPOP010000855.1, from coordinate 163 downwards.
TTCAATTGGAGCAAGTTCTGGTTAACTTGCTGACAAACGCAATTGAAGCCGTAAAAGAACAACAAGATAAACAAGTGTGGTTGCTCGTTGAAACGGATACGGATGAAAACAAAGTGATGATTCATGTCGATGACAATGGCCCTGGGCTTGGTTCGCACACACT
>NZ_JAWPOP010000854.1:0-557 GCF_033344345.1 Vibrio sp. 1978 | reverse complement strand
ATCCTTTGTAGAGAAGCTTAATGCGTATAAAAATGCTTTGCCAGTTAAGCTAGTTGCTGATTTGAGTGAAAAAGTAACGGAGCTATACAATGCATTCAATCGCTATGATTCTCCAAACGATAAGCTAGCGGCAGTTCAGTTACCACTTGGACAAAACCAACGCTTGAAGATTTCTTTCCAAGCAGAGCCTGAGAAACACTTCGACGCTTTACATGTACTCAGTGAAGGTCACATTCGCTGTTTAGGTTTAGCGATATTGCTTGCCAAAAACATCAAAACGGATTGTCCGCTGTTGATCTTCGATGATCCAGTTAATGCAATCGATGACGAACATAGACAAGCAATCAGAGAAACTTTATTTAAAGATGAGTTCTTCAATGCCAAGCAAATTATTATGGCGTGCCATGGTGAGGAGTTTTTTAAAGATACACATCAAACGATAGGTTCAAAAGCAGCTAAAAGCGCGGAATCCTACATCTTTATGCCTCAAAAAGGTGAACGACACGTTCAAGTGCTTTCTCTTCAGCGCCCTAAAAACTATGTTTTGGCAGCTTCTG
>NZ_JAWPOP010000853.1:0-557 GCF_033344345.1 Vibrio sp. 1978 | reverse complement strand
TGAAACAAAAACGGGTCGTCAGAGGCATCAAAACCTAAGTCCTCCACTCTGACCGACATCTCTAGTTCTGTCGCTGTCTTGGTGATCAGTTCTTCGAAATAAACAGTGCTACGAATCACACCTGTGACCACGCCCAACAGGTTTTTATTCTCGGAGTCAAAAACCGGGTGATACACCAGCAAGCCCGATTTGGGGATGGATTTGTCGTAGCCGTCTTGAAGCAGACGAACTTTATCGGAAACATTTGCGCGTTTGTGCGTCGAGATGTCGTCAAAGATCAAATCAAAACGCTTTCGAGAGGAGTAAAAACCAAGTAAAGATAAGTTGGCTTGGGTTCTTGGGTAGATGTCCGTTGCAACGTAAACAGGAGTGTTGTTTTCTAGAATGTAGCCAAAGGTTTTGGGCTGATCTTTTGGAACGGTAAAGATTTGGTAATCTGGGTATATTTTACGCATTTTAGCAATGTGCGCGTCTAAATCTTCTCGCTCTACTCGTTGCATCCACTGCAAACCAATCAAACTGTGCGAGCTATTGATAACCTGCTCTGCATAAACGGG
>NZ_JAWPOP010000852.1:0-557 GCF_033344345.1 Vibrio sp. 1978 | reverse complement strand
AAAATCGGTTCTGCTTGTGATAAGCGTTTGTTGTCCAGATGAACCAGCGCTCGGCCGTAATCAAATGACGGCATGATGTCCGCTGAAGCTTTCTTTTGAGTACGCTCAAACCAACCTAGTGCGGCTTGTCCGTCGATACCGGCATATCGCGCCACAATGCGTGCGCGCGCCAAATGGTAATCGATAGAAGGTGCAATGCGCATTGGGGGATAGGCTTGTGCACGTTGACGGCTATCTGCTACACGGTCTTCTGGTAAAGGGTGAGTCAGTAGCATTGGTGGCGGTTTGCTCGCGTAGCGGTATTCATCGGCTAAACGGCCAAAGAAACGCGGCATTGCTTGCACATCAAATCCTGCTTTCGCCAAGGTTGCGATACCGAAGCGGTCGGCTTCTTTCTCGTTTGAGCGAGTATAGTTGATTTGGCTTTGCATGTTGCCTGCTGTTGCGGCGGTAATCGCTGCCATGCCTGCTTCTGGTGAAGCAATCGAAAGTAATAATGCACCAGCAAGCGCAGCTAAAGTAGCTGGAGAGCGTCTTGCCTGGTCTTCCATACTGCG
>NZ_JAWPOP010000851.1:0-558 GCF_033344345.1 Vibrio sp. 1978 | reverse complement strand
CGACGCACGGTACTGCGGCGGAACTCAATCCACTCAGATAGGATCTGTACGAGACCTTTCACTTGAGGACGGTTATCCAAACCAATCATGTTCAAGTTAACACGGTAGCTACGCTCTAGATCAGTAGATGCAAACAAGTGGTTCATCAGCAAATCGCAATCGACGCGATTCGAACGTGGCACGATTACGATACGAGTTGGGTTCTCATGATCCGATTCGTCACGAAGATCTTCTACCATTGGTAGCTTCTTCGCACGCATTTGGTTTGCGATCTGCTCAAGCAGCTTCGAGCCAGACACTTGATGTGGAATCGACGTGATGACGATGTCTGACCCTTCTTTATGCCATACCGCACGCATCTTGATGCTGCCACGGCCGTTGCGATAGATCTTTTCAATTTCCGCTTGAGGCGAAATGATCTCCGCTTCTGTTGGGTAATCTGGACCTTTCACAAACTGCATAACTTCAGGCAATTCTGCTTTCGGATTGTCGATCAGATGGATAGTTGCGTCAGCCACTTCACGAACGTTGTGAGGTGGGATATCTGTCGCCATACCA
>NZ_JAWPOP010000850.1:0-558 GCF_033344345.1 Vibrio sp. 1978 | reverse complement strand
TCGGTAAGATGGAAGCCGCAGGCCACCAATTTACTAAAAACAACGCGAATCATTACTCCATTACGTTAGAAGAAGCACACATGCTCATGGATGCGGCTGAAGTGCCAAAATTCTATGAGCGTAAGAAGAATAACGGCAATAAACCATGGATTATCAACGTACAAAACCAAAAAGGTGGTACGGGTAAATCAATGACGGCCGTACATTTGGCTGCTTGTTTGGCGCTTAACCTAGATAAACGCTACCGCATTTGTTTGATTGACTTGGACCCTCAAGGTTCATTACGTCTGTTTTTAAACCCGCAAATCAGTGTGGCTGAGCACGACAACATTTATTCAGCGGTGGACATTATGTTAGGCAACGTGCCTGATGGAGTAGAGATCGACCGCGAATTTTTACACAAGAACGTGCTGTTGCCGACGCAATACCCGAACTTGAAGTCAATCTCCGCATTCCCAGAAGATGCTATGTTTAACGCAGAAGCGTGGCAAACGCTGTCTGAAGCCCCATCACTTGATATCGTTCGTCTATTGAAAGAACAGCTTATCGACAAGATTG
>NZ_JAWPOP010000849.1:0-559 GCF_033344345.1 Vibrio sp. 1978 | reverse complement strand
TCGAATGAGCATTGAAATTCGTGTTCAAAGAAAGTGAGCATAAAAAAAGCGCGCCCCTAGTAAAAGGAATCGCGCTTAAGCCCGTCACAGGCTGAATTTACTTAACCTAACATTTGGTGGTTACACGCTCACGTGAATACAAGAAACAGCGTGAATGTCTGTACCTTCAATCGTAGGTTTGGTTTTTGCACACTCTTCTGTCGCTTGAGGGCAACGAGTACGGAACACACAACCTGAAGGAGGATTGATTGGTGATGGCAGATCCCCTTCCAACATTTGGATGGTTTTATTGCGTTCTAACTCTGGGTCTGGGATTGGAACCGCCGACATCAGCGCACGCGTATAAGGGTGCTTAGGGTCTGCAAATAGCGCATCCGCTTCGCCTAACTCTACCGCGTTACCCAAATACATCACAAGAACACGATCAGAGATGTGTTTCACCACTGACAAATCGTGTGCGATAAACACCAAAGAAAGTCCTAGCTCTTTCTGCAGCTCTTTCAGAAGGTTAACAACTTGAGCCTGAATCGATACGTCTAGAGCCGAAACTGGTTCGTCA
>NZ_JAWPOP010000848.1:0-559 GCF_033344345.1 Vibrio sp. 1978 | reverse complement strand
AAAAAGTGGACACAAGCCGAAGGCCAAGCGTATTTCGTTGGAGATGAAAACATCGGCCATCTTAAAGTTTCATTTTTTGGCCCGTTCTATTCCTCGTACATTGTGTTCGAGCTAGGAGAAAACTATGAGTATGCCTTTGTCTCAGGTTTTAACCATGATTACTTGTGGCTACTTTCTCGGAAACCAAATGTCGATAAGGCGACGGTGGAGCGATTTAAGCGAGTCGCCAAAGAGAAAGGCTTTGCGCTAGATGAGTTGATCCTGGTCGATCAAAAACAGTAAATTGTCCAACTGCTGACCTTACAGTAAGGTTCGATGCTTCATAAAGCTCAGTGGTGTTTGTCCCGTTTGTTTTTTAAAGAACGCAATGAATGCACTGTCTGATGAAAACTCTAAGCAATGGGCAACATCACTGACTTGCCTCTCCTCACACAACAGCTCTATTGCCTTTAACAATCGCCATTGCTGGCGCCAATCTTGATAAGACATGCCTGTTTCGGACTTAAACAGTCTTGTAATTGTCTTACTGCTTGCCCCGATTGTTTTCGATAAATGGTTG
>NZ_JAWPOP010000084.1:0-1517 GCF_033344345.1 Vibrio sp. 1978 | reverse complement strand
CGGCAGAACCTACTTTATGGCAGCGAAAGATTCGTTAGTTATTCCCATTCGTAAAGCGATTCCAGATAAAAATGGCGTAGTACAAGCGGTAATGACGGCTGGCTTTAACATGAATACGTCGTCAGTGTTTCGTAACGACATTCATGCTAATGAACACAATCGCGTGTCCCTAATTAGAAACGACGGCTACCTTACGTTTAGCTCATCTGAAGACACCACGATCAAGGACTATCAAAAGCCCGCCGATGATTTAAATAAACAAGCCTTATTGGATCAAATCCAGCAAGACTACGGCTGGGATACAGACCAAGTAAAACAGCTAACCCGAGCAATCAATGTCGTCGTCGACACCCAACGTTTGAATGAATTAATCACACTCAAATACCTTCCTGATTATGGGTTATGGGCGGCGTCGTCGACCGATTTGGGCTTCATCAAGCGCGGCTTTTACAGCCAATTTGCGTTTTACTGCATCGTCTTTCTGATCGTTCAAGCAGCGTTTTATGCGCTGTTTCGCTCAATCGCAAACAATGAACACGAAACCAAAGAGCGTTTGCTTTACCAAGCTTGTCATGATCATCTAACTCGCCTACCTAATCGTGAATATTTGCGTTCCAACATTCAACGTTGGATGTGTGGCAGCAGTAACCCGTTCACCTTAATGTTCATTGATATCGATAACTTCAAATCGGTCAATGACACACACGGCCACGAATTTGGTGACGAAGTTCTAAAACAGATCTCGACTCGCCTTAACCACTTTTCGGGCGAAGGTCGTTTGATCGTCCGTGAGGCAAGCGACGAGTTCATCTTTATCGTTAATCGAACTGATGAAGAGACCATCAAAGATCTAGCAAGCGAGCTGATTCAAACGCTTTCCAAACCATATAACGTTAGCGATAACCAGTTTCTGCTCAGTTGCAGCATTGGGATTGCGTTCTACCCAATGCACGGCGACAACTTAGACGCGCTGCTGCTTTCTGCAGATATCGCCATGTATCAAGCGAAGAAACAGCGTAATGCGTACAGTCTGTTTAATCAGGAGATGCAAGCAAGTCATCTGCATAAGATGAAAGTCGAGCAACGTCTGAGGCTTGCGATTGAGAAGCAAACGCTGTTTATGGCCTATCAACCGCAGTTAAACATCAATGGCGAGATTTATGGTGTTGAGGCGCTTGTTCGTTGGGAAGACGAGGAACTGGGCAAAGTACCACCTAACGAATTTGTTCCTGTCGCTGAAAGCTCAGGTTTGATGGTGCGATTGGGTGAGTTGATCATCGAAAAGAGCCTTGAAGATATGGGCTTACTGACAACCCATCTTGCTACCCCAATTCAGATGTCGATCAATATTTCCGTCAAGCAGTTCCTACACGCCAAATTTATAGAGCGCTTGATGGCGGCGATGGACAAATACCATCTTGATTGCAATAGAATCACGTTAGAAATTACCGAGAACTTGTTTATCGAAGATCTAGAAAAGTTCTCTCCGACTTGCGAGCGCTTGCACGCTTTGGGCT
>NZ_JAWPOP010000847.1:0-559 GCF_033344345.1 Vibrio sp. 1978 | reverse complement strand
CCAGCTCAAGTTCACGGCGTAAGTAGTCGACATAATCCAGCAACTCTTTATAGCTGTAGCCATCCCCTGTCACTGCCAACAAGATGCCGTACACATCACCGAAGTCATCAATAACCTGAGGCTCATTAACACCCGGTGGTAACGTGACTTTTAAGTCGTTCACTTTTCGACGCAATTCATCCCAAATTTGTGGTAAATCATCGGGACCATAGTTGTTTTTCATCGTCACGGTGATCTGAGATAAGCCACGGTTGGAAATGGAGTTCACTTCGTCAACGTAAGTCAGTTGCTGGATGGCTTTTTCCAGCGGGTACGTCACTTCTTCTTCCACTTGTTGCGGCGTCGCACCTGGGTATGACGTCACTACCATCGCATCTTTGATGGTAAAGGCCGGATCTTCTAAACGTCCCAACCCGAAGAAGGCAGCAATACCACCAATCAAGAAGATCAAAGACACCATCCAGCTAATCACGCGATTTCGAATGAAATAAGCCGCAATGCCCGTTACGTCATCATCACTTTGAGGCACTTTGTTTTGCTCGCTCATAAACCAGCCTCC
>NZ_JAWPOP010000846.1:0-559 GCF_033344345.1 Vibrio sp. 1978 | reverse complement strand
TTTTTACTGCTCAAGCTTTCCAGAACTTCTTGTGCTTTTTCTAAGTCATCGGTCTCGATTAGCGTGTTGGCGAGTGCAGTTTTAATCCAGTCAAAATTGTCTTCTTTGAGTAGCTTTTCGTATTCGCTACGGGCGCTAGAAAACTGTTTGTTTTGCACCATTGCATGCGCACGGTAACGTCTGATCAGTTTTGAATATTCGGGATGAAAGGGAAGAAGGGTATCAGTGGCTTCAATCACGCCTTCAAAGTCCATCTCACGCAGTTTTTCGTAAATCGGTAGTAGCACGCTTCTGCGTTTCATGGCTGACAGCAGTCGGTTGCGAAAAAAGGTGTGATTAAACGGTTTTAGCAAGTAGTCATCAGGGTCGCAGTCCACTATTGAACGTACGATCTTGTGATCATTTTCTCCGGTCAAAAAAACGAAAGTTGTATGTGCAGGCAGAATTTGCGCGTGCTTTAACTCTTCTAACAACTGAAAGCCATTGAGCTGGGTTTGAAAGTTGTAGTCACAAATCACCAAATCAAAATGCATTTGCTTACAAAGATTGATGACCTCAA
>NZ_JAWPOP010000845.1:0-559 GCF_033344345.1 Vibrio sp. 1978 | reverse complement strand
ATGTACAGCTAGATATAATTTTGCCAACTCTTCAGAAAAGGTGTTGCTATGTATAAACCAGTGACTTCTCAAAATCTTGCGTTGTTTTTCAGCCTCGCCCCGATGCTGCTTTCTGCACCAAGCTTCGCGCAGCAAAATGATATTTACACCACGCAAAATGGCCACGCCATCGTGCAAGATGTCGAAAAGCCCGGCACTCGTATCGAATTTGATGAAGACCAGGATGAGGTCTACCGCGCCGTACAAAAAGGCTACATTCGTCCCTTCTCTGAGCTTTACGCGGCCGTCGAAAATGACCTTTATGGTCGCATCATCAAAGTCGAGCTTGAAGAAGATGACAATGAATGGGTTTACGAACTGAAAATACTCTTCAACAATAGCGTGTTGAAGGACGAATATGACGCTGCCACATTGGAAATGCTGGAAGTCAAAGGTCGAAACTTCAATAAAGCTTTAAAACCACCACAAAACTAAATAATAAGAAACGCTGCCATGAAAATACTTGTTGTCGAAGATGATCCTCGTCTAGGCGAGCAAATTATCGAAACGTTGGAAAATA
>NZ_JAWPOP010000844.1:0-560 GCF_033344345.1 Vibrio sp. 1978 | reverse complement strand
AAGCCATCAGAGGTGGCGTTATCTTCTGGATGTGTCATGGCTTTTGATGTCAAAGATGGTATGGATGTCGATACCAGTGATGGGGTTTTAATTGAAGACCATTTCTTGGAGATGCTCACTGAAAAGCAGCTATTTGAAATTTATGCCAACTCCCATGATGATGACGACGAACAAAACAGGCCGCTAAAAGAAACGCTATCAGATTCAGAGCTTCATGAGTACTTTCGAAATGATTGCTCATTCATGTACTTTCGTCTTGCCGAGTCTCATGCAAACAAACCGTTAAAAGAAGTATTGGCTCTTATAAGAAAGTACTCGTTTTGGATGCCGCAATATATTTGGCTTCAAGGTCACACTATTGATACTTACCATTTGCCCGTTGAAGACGAGAATGGCAATGCAGTAGGCGTAAGGTTTTAGCTCTACAAGATGAGGCCTAACTGGCCTCATATTTTCTTCTGCAAGTGACTTAACGCCAACCCCGCCATCAATGCCAAACCGATGATCAGCGACGGTAACACCACCGGTGGAATAGCCAGCGGGGCGAACAATCCCATAAA
>NZ_JAWPOP010000843.1:0-560 GCF_033344345.1 Vibrio sp. 1978 | reverse complement strand
TCGTACCCAGACGCCATCATGCGTTTGAAGTACGAAGAAATGCTGATTCTATTGCTGCACAGTCAAGGGGGCGAAGTCCTCTATGCCTTGCTATCGCAGCAAACTAACCGAACCTCAGACCGCTTACGCCGCTTTATGGAGCAGCACTATTTGAAAGAGTGGAAGCTGACGGATTATGCTCAAGAATTTGGTGCCAGTCTCACAACCTTTAAAGAGCTTTTTAATGAGCACTATGGCATCTCTCCAAGAGCTTGGATCAGTGAGCGTCGCTTATTGCACGCACACAAGCTTTTGCTGACGAGCAAAATGAGCATTGTCGACGTGGCAATGGAAGCGGGATTTTCCAGCCAATCTTACTTTACTCAAAGTTATCGACGTCGCTTTGGCACTACGCCAAGTAAGGTCCGTTCCGGTGATGAGCAAGTCGCCATCGCTAATTGAAATGACTTATGACTAAAATTTTCTGACTAATTTTGAAAGTCACCGACGGACATAAAATTCTATTATGTTCAGCGTAAGAACGAATAATTCAAATTTATTACATCCCTTTCATTCTGGAG
>NZ_JAWPOP010000842.1:0-560 GCF_033344345.1 Vibrio sp. 1978 | reverse complement strand
TTGCACTGCCTTTACCACGCACACGTAGTAATGGTGACTGAGCATGCAAGTTGTCCGTTGATACCACACCTTTGTTTAGTTTCAACGTCGCGGTCATCGCACTGAAGTCTGTTTTCTTCACTTCGTTGGTACTTTCAACTTTTTGCCCTTTGAATCGCGCGTAGTTTTCACGAATCAACTGAGCAACGTTGATGCCATTTACCGCACCATCAGCAAAGTTAATCACTACCGTACCAGCAAGGTTCTGTTTGATACCTGTCGGCGTCAAACTGCTACCTTGGACATTCACGTCGATGTTACCCGTACCTTCTAGCTGGTCGTTGTTAGCAACATCAATCAGTAGCGGTTGAACTTTCACACCTTTGATTGATTTTTTCACGCTGTAAGTCGCTGGCGTCTTACGTGCATCTAGTCTTGCTGTTGCTGAAATTGTGCCTTGGTACAACTTCGAGCTAAATGATGTGAGGTCAAACACACCACGATTGACAGTGAAGCTCGCTTTTACCGCTTCCATTTTCGCGTTAGCCGCTTTGAACTTATCGATGGTGATATCACCTTTG
>NZ_JAWPOP010000841.1:0-561 GCF_033344345.1 Vibrio sp. 1978 | reverse complement strand
TAATGAAGCTCAAGCCGATACGCCAGCTAGCAGGTATTTCGAATAGTTACCCTTACGATACAAAAGAGATTGAGCAACTCAGTGTGCACTGTTCGCATCAATCTCGCCAAGCTGATGAAGTAAGTCGTGAGGTTGAATCAGCACTGAAATGCCACTACATGAAACCATTTATTGGACGAAACTTCATGGGAAGCGTTTCTGGAGTTACGCACTTTGGTGTTTTTGTAGAGCTGGAGGAAAACAGAATCGAAGGTCTCATACCTTTATCCAGTTTTCAAAATGGCGATTTTGAATTTGATGCGATCAAACAAAAAATCTCAAGCCAAACGACAACTATTACACTTGGTACTCAAGTAAACATTACCGTTAAAGACATCGATTCTAAGCAAAGAAAAATTATATTTAACTTTGCTTAAAAGTAATTGAGAACGTGATGATTTGGTATCTACTGTTAACAGTTTTTGGCTTTCTGTGTTAAGCCAAAATTTGCCACGGAAAAACTGGCACATAGTACGTTACAACATTGGTATCCAAATCAACATAGTGAGGACACGATGTACA
>NZ_JAWPOP010000840.1:0-561 GCF_033344345.1 Vibrio sp. 1978 | reverse complement strand
CCTGCTCCTACTGCTTGTACGTACACGGTTTCAGGTTCTATTTCACTCCCCTCACAGGGGTTCTTTTCGCCTTTCCCTCACGGTACTGGTTCACTATCGGTCAGTCAGTAGTATTTAGCCTTGGAGGATGGTCCCCCCATATTCAGACAGGATATCACGTGTCCCGCCCTACTCGATTTCACTGAACACACGTCGTCAACTACGGGACTATCACCCTGTATCGTCGGCCTTTCCAGGCTGTTCGTCTAACGCGTGTAAAGCTTAAGGGCTAGTCCAATTTCGCTCGCCGCTACTTTCGGAATCTCGGTTGATTTCTTTTCCTCGGGGTACTTAGATGTTTCAGTTCCCCCGGTTCGCCCTGTTGAGCTATGTATTCACTCAACAGTAATACCTTATGGTATTGGGTTTCCCCATTCGGAAATCCCAGACTCAAATGGTTTTTACTACCTAATCTGGGCTTATCGCAAGTTAATACGTCCTTCATCGCCTCTGACTGCCAAGGCATCCACCGTGTACGCTTAGTCACTTAACCATACAACCCGAAGGAGTTTCGAGTTGATG
>NZ_JAWPOP010000839.1:0-562 GCF_033344345.1 Vibrio sp. 1978 | reverse complement strand
CGCGAATGGCGTGATTGAGTACCGTGCGTACGTGCAAGGCACTACCGATATCGTGTTTAAACTTACGTTAAATGCTGGAGAAGATAGGTATCAATTTGAATTATTTGCTCAGCTAGACCATCCAAATGGCAATGGTGAAAACGAGCTAGTGATTGATTTCCCTGTGAATGCCACGGATTTTGATGGTGATGTGTCGAACACGATTAGTTTGCCAATCACCGTTGTTGATGATGTGCCGTCTATCACTGGGGTGGATAACAGTAGCCAGTTGACGATTGACGAAGATGATTTACCTGCTGGCTCTGATACTTCTGGCTTACGAGTGTTAGATGGACACTTTAACGTTGTTGCTGGCGCTGATGAAATCGTCAGTTATCACGTTTCTGACTTAGCTGGCGCGGTCGCTGGTTTGCAGTCAAATGGTCAAGATGTGGAACTAAGACTGGTCTCTGAAGCCGACGGTGTAAGCACCTATGAAGCGGTGATTGTTGGCACGAACACGCAGATTTTCACCCTAACGTTGGATGCAAAAGACAATAGCTACCAATTTGAGTTAGTGGGA
>NZ_JAWPOP010000838.1:0-562 GCF_033344345.1 Vibrio sp. 1978 | reverse complement strand
ATCTACATTTACGGCATCTGAGTTTAAATAAAACGCTAATGCGGCTTCTGGTGCGGTGCCACCACGAATCTTACGGTTTACTAAGCGTTCTTGCAGAAACTCAGGCTGTGTATCGACGAAGACGGTAAAATCTGCCAAACGATGCAGTTCATTCCACACCGGTTCATTAAGCAGTAACCAATTCCCCTCAACCACAACAACATTGCGATTCACTAAAATGGCGTCGTCGACTGGATCATGCAAATTGCGGTCGTAGTATGGCCATTTTGGATCTTTCACTTTGAGCTGTTTGAGCTTGTCGATAAGCTCCGTCAGATTAAATGTTTGATAGGCCCCCTTAATACTGCGCAGAGACACGAGCTCGCCATCTCGTTCAATCGTATTGTTGTCGAGGATCTCATTTGGATAATGGAAACCATCAAACGGCAGCACTTGTAAAGGCTCTTGGCTTTCATCTTGTTCCGACAGGTATTCCCAGAACGCAGCGAGTGTCGACTTGCCGCTGCCCGGAGGGGCACACAAGAACACCACTATGCGTTCCTGCTTCTCATGATAGAGGCGA
>NZ_JAWPOP010000083.1:0-1539 GCF_033344345.1 Vibrio sp. 1978 | reverse complement strand
AAGCTGCTCAGTCGCTTTCATCAAACCAATTTCTGCCGTCAGCGCAGAGCCTGCACGTCCAGCGAAAAGAAGCGCAGTAACCACCGGCCCAAGTTCACGCAGTAGTGACAACGCGACCATCTGACCAAGACTGCCTTCCGCGCCGTAATCCACCAGCACTACATAGCCTTGCAAGCTAAGAACCATGCCGATAAACAAACCAGACACGACGATAATAGCCAGTGATTGCACGCCAACGGAATACAACTGTTTGATGAGTAGAGGAAAACTTTTAGAGGGTTGAGGCTTAGAGAAGATAGCGCCAACAAGCATCAAGGTTGCACGGCCAAAAGCTTCACAGATGGCGAGCGTGCGTCTTCCTAATGAAGCGACAAATTGAATAAAGCTAGCGACCATCAAATAGATCCTTTTCGATACTTTGCGCAGGAAAACGAAACGGCACAGGGCCATCTGCATCACCTTGTAAGAACTGCTGCACTCGCGGGTCTGGGTTTTGACTCAACTCCTCTGGCGTGCCAAACGCGATGATCTTGCCATCTGCTAGTAGGTAAACCCAATCAGCAATACTCATGACCTCCGGTACATCGTGTGATACCACAATAGACGTAAGGCCTAGAGCTTGGTTTAAGTCTTTGATCAACTCAACCAAAACACCCATGGTAATGGGGTCTTGTCCCACAAATGGTTCATCGAACATGATTAAATCAGGGTCAAGTGCGATGGCACGAGCCAATGCGGCGCGCCTCGCCATACCGCCCGAAAGCTCACTTGGCATTAATTGCGCAGCTCCGCGCAGACCAACCGCTTCGAGCTTAAGCAGTACCATAGTACGAATCAAATCTTCTGAAAGATTGGTGTGTTCACGCAGTGGAAAGGCCACATTGTCAAATACATTCAAATCCGTGAATAGAGCCCCGGATTGAAACAGCATGCTCATTTTCTTACGAGCGTTGTAGAGTTTTTTGCGAGAAAGAGTCGGAATGTTGTCACCATCAAACCAAATCTCTCCTTGTTCGGGATACAACTGACCGCCAATTAAACGGAGCAGTGTCGTTTTACCGATTCCCGATGGTCCCATAATCGCCGTCACTTTACCTTCAGGAACATGCAGATCAATACCATCAAAGATCGTGCGATTTCCTCGTGAAAAAGTGAGGTTGTTCACGGTGACTAAATCGTTGTTCGACATATCATCTCTTCTACTGTCAGAGCATTAACGCTCGCAGAGTTGTCAAGTCAATCCACTTCCGAATAGCGCTAAGGGTTCCCTTATCGCCGCTTCGGTACATTTATTAGGCTGCAATCATAAGCACATTGGCTTGGAATTTAAAGCACTGTTCGATTAAATAAAGCCGACCAAATTCAAGCTATTCTCCATAAATTATGGCCTGATCGTCACCAAGTGTTTAAATCCTAGACCAGAATCATCACTTTATTTGCAATGATTGAATGAGTGACAATTACATACATTTTCGTTACTAACCTTTAATTTATTCGTTGTTTATCTTCCATTTTAAGCTGCAAAAGGTCAAAATTAGC
>NZ_JAWPOP010000837.1:0-562 GCF_033344345.1 Vibrio sp. 1978 | reverse complement strand
GCTGGATTTGTTTTTCAATACTCCTGCACGCCGTAAGTTTCTGCGTACCGAAAAAACGGAATTTGCTCACATTGACGAGCTGTTAAAACGCATTGCACTGAGCCGCTTTGATGTCTCGATCAACGTGCGCCATAACGGCAAAGTTATCCGCCAGTACCGTGCGGCTAAGAATCAACTGCAAACCGAAAAGCGTATAGCGGCGGTGTGTGGTAATGCATTTGTGCGTAATATGCTTCGTATTGAGCTTGAGCATCAAGGCCTCAAGTTGCATGGTTGGATCACCACCCCGGATGGGGCTCGTCAGCAAAGCGATTTGCAGTATTGTTACGTGAATGGCCGCATGATGCGGGACAAACTGATCAATCATGCGATTCGTCAAAGTTACGAAATGAGCTTAAAGCCGGATCAATTTGCCGCTTATGTGTTGTTCATCGAGCTAGACCCGCATCAGGTGGACGTGAACGTTCATCCAGCGAAGCATGAAGTGCGTTTCCATCAAGCAAGATTGGTACATGACTTTATCTATCAAGCTTTGGCTGATGCACTGGCACAAAGCTCTGTG
>NZ_JAWPOP010000836.1:0-562 GCF_033344345.1 Vibrio sp. 1978 | reverse complement strand
CAATTCAATACGCAGCGAATATGCCTCGCAGTATGTTTGATGGTGTATTCGAACGTTTTAATACTCGTCAGGCATTAGTAGAAGGCAATCGCAACTTAAAGCGCGAAGTGCTTCGTCTAAAAAGCGAATTGATCTTGCTCGACCAATATAAAGAAGAGAACCAACGCTTGCGTAAGTTGCTTGGCTCGTCTTTTGTTCGTGATGAGAAGAAGGTCGTGACCGAAGTAATGGCGGTGGATACTTCACCTTATCGTCATCAAGTGGTGATTGATAAAGGCCAAATTGACGGTGTGTACGTTGGTCAGCCCGTTATTAACGAAAAAGGTATTGTCGGTCAGGTTACGTTTGTTGCGGCGCACAATGCGCGCGTATTGCTACTGACAGATGCAAAAAATGCCATTCCAGTTCAGGTCATTCGTAATGACATTCGAGTAATTGCATCAGGTAATGGTGAAATGGATGAAATCCAACTGGAACACATTCCAACCAGTACAGATATTCAAGTCGGTGATTTACTTGTGACATCCGGTCTGGGAGGCATTTACCCTGAAGGCTACCCTGT
>NZ_JAWPOP010000835.1:0-563 GCF_033344345.1 Vibrio sp. 1978 | reverse complement strand
CATCAACAGCTCCTGATTTTTCGACTGGACCCTCTATGATTTTGACATTTTCTTTGACTAAATGGTTTACCACTGATGTCAACGGCCAATCTGAAATTAAGCAAACATCACCTGAACCGACATTAGCTATATTTCGCGGTTCTTGGCCAAGAAGCTGAAAGTTAATCTTTTGATTTCCGAACGTTACAGCCTTACGACCATTGGCAAAAGTCACCTCTTCCATGCACAAAACCCGTTTATAAAAGTCCACTGATTTTTCTATGTCGGAGACTGTGAGAACAATATGATCTATATGATGAATCATCATTTTACTCCTTGCGCCCTAACGCCGCATTAAGGTGTGAGCAACGCTACCACGAAACTAAACCATACCACCGTAAACACAAAACCCAACGGTGGCACCATAAATGCCAAGCGTTGGGAATCACTCTTAAATGCTTTGTTATGTTTTACAGCACAAAGTTACTCTTGTACCAAAACGCCTTCATCCACCTCATAATCGCTTAATGAAGAATTAGAGGTAATATCAAGGCCTTCCAGCGGATTTTCGGTTGCCCACAGTG
>NZ_JAWPOP010000834.1:0-563 GCF_033344345.1 Vibrio sp. 1978 | reverse complement strand
GCTTTTGGCCGCCCTGCTGCCAGCCGATTCACCTCTGCGTAATGCAGACGGCGGTTTGGTACCTTCACCTTTCCTAAAAGGGATTATCCCGATCATCATGGCATTCTTCTTTATGAATGCGGTGGTTTACGGCGTCAAAGCGGGTACGATCAAACAAGCCAGTGATATTCCTGACTTGATGTCCAAAGCGCTCAAGGGCGTTGGCGGCTACATTGTCTTGGTATTTGTGATTGCCCAGTTCATTGCTTGGTTTAAGTGGTCTAATTTAGCTATCTTTATTGCGGTGAATGGTGCGGAATGGATTTCGTCTGTCGAGATGCCAAAGCTGGCGATGATGGCGCTGTTTATGATGCTTGCTGGCGTGATGAACATGATTGTGTTTAGTGGTTCGGCGCAATGGGCGATCATGGCCCCGGTATTTATCCCACTCTTTATGTTACTTGGCGTAGACCCGCAAATTACGCAAATGGGCTACCGTATTGCCGACTCCACCACCAACATCATTTCACCGACCAATCCATATATTCCGATGGTACTGGCGCTGATCGCCAAATATAACCCGC
>NZ_JAWPOP010000833.1:0-563 GCF_033344345.1 Vibrio sp. 1978 | reverse complement strand
TGAGTGCCTTTGCGGAAGCGCAAACCTGTCGTCGTCAGGTTCTGCTCAACTACTTTGGTGAGTACCGCGAGAAGCCTTGTGGTAACTGCGATATCTGCCTCGATCCACCCAAACATTTTGATGCGACAGAAGAAGCGCGAAAAGCGTTGTCGTGTGTTTACCGCGTTAACCAAAGCTTTGGTATGACGTATGTGGTTGAGGTGCTGCGTGGTATGCAAAATATCCGCGTGCGTGAACATGGCCACGATAAGATCTCTACATACGGCATTGGCCGCGATCACAGCCATGATTACTGGGTGAGTATCTTCCGCCAGTTAATCCACAAAGGACTGTTGTTTCAAAACATCACCCGAAACTCGACGTTGCAATTGACCGAGGAAGCTCGACCATTATTGCGCGGGGATGTGTCGCTCGAGCTAGCGGTTCCTCGTTTGGATACCGCAGCACGCGCTGCGAAGTCGGACAAACTGACCAGCAAAAACTACGATAAGAAGCTGTTTGCGAAATTACGCAAGCTGCGTAAGTCGATTGCCGATGAAGATGGCTTACCACCATACGTTGTA
>NZ_JAWPOP010000832.1:0-563 GCF_033344345.1 Vibrio sp. 1978 | reverse complement strand
TCACATCGGCAATCGAGAAGTGCAGCTTGCTTGCCCAAAAATAGGGGTCAGCTTCACTCATCACGTCTCCGTACCAATCTTCCCACGTTTCTGACATCAGATTACAGAAATCCTGAGCGGTTAATTCTCCCTCCTGACGACGTTCGTAGAATGCTTTTTCAAACTCGTATCGAACAGGAATATTGATAATTAACGCCAGCGCAGAAGACAACTCTTCCCACAGCATTTCGAGCTTGTCGTCCACACTTTCTGCTTTCGAGATCAAATGATCGCGTACGATATTCTCTGCAAAAATAGAAGCGGTTTCTGCCAGTGTCATTGGGTAGTAAGTTTGGCAAAGCGGCAGATCTCGAATAACCCAGTTATGGAAGGCATGACCAAGTTCGTGAGCCAATGTCATCAAATCAGAACGGCTACCACTCCACGTCATGAATACCAACGGTGTGCGCGTGGCTGGTAGTTTAGTGCAGTACGCCCCCAAACGTTTATTGGCATTTGGCGCGGCATCAATCCAACCGTTTTGAACCATTAAACGCACAAACTCAGACATCTCTGGGTTGACA
>NZ_JAWPOP010000831.1:0-563 GCF_033344345.1 Vibrio sp. 1978 | reverse complement strand
AAACCTGCGGCAGGTAAAGAGCAAAATACCCTGCCAAGACAGGGTATTTCATGCGTATGAGAGTTCGGAGCGTTGGCGAGATTATCGCTCAGTCACAATCTCACGTGAGAATACTTTCTCACAGTATTTGCACTTCAAACGAATCTCTTCTTTCTTTTCGAAAACTTTAAAACTGCTTTCTACTGGCTCGTTGTGAGAGATACAGTTTGAGTTTGGACACTCAAACACGTTGTTGATTTTCTCTGGCAACTCTAGAGCCAGTTTTTTCACGACTTCGTAGTTTTCGATTTGGTTTACCGTCGCGTGCGGTGCGTACAGCGCCAGTTTGCTTGCTTGTTCTTCATTGATGAACACGTTCTCAATCTTCAGCAAGTCTTTGTGACCCAGAGCTGAAGATGGCAAGTTCAGACCAATCGTTACACGTTGAGAAGAATTGTGCATATCGAACAATTTCAGCACTTTGATACCAATTTGTGCTGGAATGTGGTCGATGACGGTGCCGTTTTTGATTGCTTCTACCTGCAATTGAGTTTCTTTAGCCATGTTTTTATCTCCTCGATTAC
>NZ_JAWPOP010000830.1:0-564 GCF_033344345.1 Vibrio sp. 1978 | reverse complement strand
TGTGTCTGCGATCAAATTGTCAGAATGCTTGAGCATGTCATCAAGTAAATCGGATAGCGGCTTTGATTGATGTAATGCCATCAATTTACGTTGTTTCTGTGGCGCTGAACCAATCTTAATTTTGCCTTTGAGCTCAATACCTAATTGCTTGAGTAACGTACTGATATTTTGACTGGTATAACGTTCAGGATCTTGAACCGCAAATTTGAGAGGCAGCGGCTTTTCTCGTTCGACTAAGCATCCTTTTAATTCGTAGCGATTGTCTGGGTGAGCAAGCAGGTCTAAATCGCAATGGCGGCTCTTTTGAATCGTCTTAGAAACGGTTTCGACCGAACTTTTAACACGAATAGGTTGATGCTCAGGCACATAGACTCGAGTCCCGCCATCTTTTTGCGTATAGATAGAAGCTTGGACACAGTTGTTGTTGAGTGTAATGCTAGAAGCCGGAGCGCTGTAGCAAACCCCCAGAATGTCCCACGGCCAACCCACCGCTCGGTCATACCCTGTAAAGGCACTGTTGTCTAACCACAAGTCACCGTTAATGCGCGTTAAACCATTTTTTTT
>NZ_JAWPOP010000829.1:0-565 GCF_033344345.1 Vibrio sp. 1978 | reverse complement strand
TAATTGAGCTTTTTGTAAATCTTGAGCTTGAGTCGAAAGATTATGAACGTGTTGTCCCGCCAGAAAAAACAACAAAATGATTGGCAGTAAGACAAGGCCAAACAGTTTGTGTTTTACCGACAGGTTATTCCACGAAAAAATTCCGACCACAGCGCATTTCCATATCCAAAGGGTTGATATGAAAAGTGTAGTTTATCTATTTAGGTTGTTAGCGCTATGAGAGCAATCGGGTTTAAAAGGGGATAAAAATGTGACGTGTTTTGCAGAAAGCTTCTCATAACGCCAAGCAAGAAGCAGAGCGTTATGAGCTTTTCATGCCAGTTTTTAACCTACGATGGAAGAGGCATTGTGCTTCATCGCTTGGCAGGTATTTTCAAGTTCTAGGAGCTGCGCCGCTGGAACAGGCTTGCCTAAGAAAAAGCCTTGTGCCACATCGCAATTTAGACGCTCGATCAGCGCCAGTTGTGTTTGGGTTTCTATACCTTCTGCCACAACTTTCATTCCGAGGTTGTGAGCCATTGAAATGATGGCACGTACCAGAGAGTCATCTTTGTTGTCTTGCTGG
>NZ_JAWPOP010000828.1:0-565 GCF_033344345.1 Vibrio sp. 1978 | reverse complement strand
TTTAGCTTTATAGGCCCGCAGCCATTTGCTGTTTGGTTTTGCTCGCTGCAAGCAACATGTAAACGCATGTCGCTACCAAAGCCGCAAACAAGTAACCCAACAAGCCGTGTACTTGGCCCATAAATTTGTCTGCGACCACTGGGCCTGCTACTGAGCCTACGCTGTAGCTAAACAGCATGACTTGAGTTGCAGAGACAATAAAGCGTTCATCAAGTCCTTCACAGCCGAGGTTGATTGCCACTGGATATAGAGCAAACGTGGCCATGCCCAATAGGAAAAGCGACGCCGCCAACACTGCGGTAGACGTAGAGATGAACGTCAAACCGATAGAGAAAATACCCAAAATACAGAAGAACGCCATTAAGACTGTTCGGCTCATGTATTTGTTTAATGTGGTCACCATAGGTTGAACCAACATACCGCCAAGGATCACCAACGCCATAAGCGTACCAATGTCTTGGTGGGTAATTTTACGGTTCGCCAATTCAACAGGCATAAGGCCGTAAATCGCACCCAAGGTTAAACCAGATACGACGCAACCGATGATCGCTGCATGATTGAGTTT
>NZ_JAWPOP010000082.1:0-1543 GCF_033344345.1 Vibrio sp. 1978 | reverse complement strand
GTAACTATTCACCCACGAGCTATTGACGACGGTTTACGCTAAAAATACTGGCGCCTGATAATCAACTTTCAACATGTGATGTTCGACGATTTCACGCAGCCATTTATAAGCAGAGACCTGCTGAAGTTTGGCTGTTTCTATCAGCGAGAACATTCGTTCGCGGAACTGGTCGCCTCGATATGAGCGAGTCACGTAACAACACTTCCTCATCAGTATGTAATTACGGAGAACTCGCTCCGCTGCGTTGTTTGTTAACGGGCACTCGGAGTCGTCCATAAACCGCCAGACCATGGCATCATCAGCGATGAGGTTTCGACATCTACCTCGATATCGTTTTGAGCATTGATAACTACCCAATTTGAGCCAATGAAGCCAGCTCTTTCGTAATCGCCTGAGTCGGCGGTAATATTGGCTTTCGGTAATTTTTTCTTCGATATATCGGTGATGACACCTGAATACGCTATGAGCGATTAAAGCGAGTTTTTCTCCGACTTTTTGGTTTTCAGGACAAACGCTATCCTCGATAGCGATGACGTTCCTTAATATGTGAGCCCAGCATAATTGGCGCTTAGATTCGTCGATATATTTGTAGGCAGAATATTGGTCAGTCACTAAAAGGTGTGAAACCGCTTCACCAAGTACTCGTTTGGCAGCATGTTGGTTTCTTCCACTGTTAATTTGGAATAAGGCTACGTCATTGCTGAGTGCGGCCCACATCCAGCGTTTATCATTATTGCGCTGATGCGAAGTCTCATCAGCCATAATCAGTTTAGATGCTTTGACTGTTTCATGAATTTGAGTATGAGTATCGGCTAAGTATTCAGTGACTCGTCCTTGCACCGCTGATATTGCACCTGTTGAGAAGTTAAGCTGGAAGACGTCTTTCAACATAGATTGTATTTTACCTATGCTTTGGTGGTGCTGCGTCGCCTGGATTGCGATAAAGCTATGTAGATTTGGCCCCATTTGAACATCGGGCACAGACTCTGGAAGCTCCGCTTGATGCTTATCACCACACCATGCGCACTCGCCTTTAAAGATTTGATGTTCAACAAGCGTGTATGAGATATCTGGCAAGTCAAAGATTTGGTGTCGTTTATAAGGTTTTCGATTTGGAATAACACACCCACCGCAGTGGCATATCTTATTCGGTAAGTATTGCTCAACCGAGGCACTGTCTTCAACAGGATGAAGCAGTCGGCGATGGCCTTTATGACCTGGTTGAGCTCCTTGCTTTTTTCCAGATGTCTTCCGGTTCGGAGAGGTATTCTTTGCTTTATTATGAAGGGGTTGTTGGGATGATGGCACAGAAGAGTTTCGACTATTTTGATTTAGTCGGTCTTCAAGCTCTGCCAGCTTATTCCATAAAAAGTGGATGATGTCTTTCGCCTCTTCAGGCGAATCGAAATCTGGCGGTGGAGGTAATGTTTTCTTATTCATACCACCAGATTGCCACCACGAAAAGATCACTCAAGTTGGATGTGGGATCAAGTTAACTCAGTCACATAACTTTGCTGTCAAGACCTTGCGGGTGAATAGTTAC
>NZ_JAWPOP010000827.1:0-565 GCF_033344345.1 Vibrio sp. 1978 | reverse complement strand
CTCCAACCCTCAAGACCGTAATTCACCCATACGATGAACCGCTTTATCGTTTTCATGTGCGGCCCCCTTTAACCGTGCAACGTTCCCACATACTCACCCCTTCAAACCGTAACCCCACCAAAAAGCCACTTCTTGATGATTTCCAATCAGCAGCGGCAGGTTGCCCCTGAACTAACCTCACCGAAAAACCACCTTTAGATTGCTTTCTGGTGCTTATCAAGTTCTCCTGAGTGATTAGTCGTTCTGAAAACTTTACTTTTCACAGTATCATTTTATAATACTGTAAATCATAAAAACAACCCAGTAAAGAAAAAAGAGCGACTTATGTTGAGACGAGAAAACCAAGGAGATTTGTTCGATGACCAGGTGGTGTTGCCATCACTGGAGTCGGTTCTTACCGGCATATCTTCCAGTCAGCGTTGTGACGATAGAACAACGTACTTCTCCGCTCCGGATGTGGACCTGAGTTTGTACGATCACATCATTGTTTGCCTGTCTGGAGGCAAAGACTCGATTGCTGCGTACTTGCGGCTGGTGGACATGGGTGTTGATAAGTCAAAGGTGG
>NZ_JAWPOP010000826.1:0-566 GCF_033344345.1 Vibrio sp. 1978 | reverse complement strand
CAGCTCCAGTGAATAGCCTATATGCATTGCATGAAGCGCTGCTTGTGTTGCAGAACGAGGGGCTTGAGAACGCGTGGGCTCGCCATCAATTGATGCATGAGAAGTTGAAAGATGGTCTTCAGAAACTGGGTTTTGAATTTGTAGTGGAAGAATCTTACCGTTTACCTCAATTGAACGCGATTTATGTGCCGGAAGGGATCGATGAAGCGAAAGTTCGCGCGCATCTACTTGAAACTTACAACCTTGAAATTGGTGCAGGGCTAGGTGCGTTAGCTGGCAAAGCATGGCGTATTGGATTGATGGGATCCGGTGCTCGCGCGGAAAATGTCGCGCTGTGCTTGAAGGCTCTGGAAGAGTCTTTAACTGAGTAAGAGTTGCGCATTAGAGCGTCTCAAGAGCTTGGAACTCTATTACTCATAACCAACAGGGCCTAAAATCATTGGGCTGAAAGCAAAAAAGCGAAGGAAGTCCTTCGCTTTTTTGTTTGTCTATTCCGCATCAGACACGCTAGTCATTGCCGATTGGGCTTGTGAGGGTGCTTGATAATTTACTTGGCTAAAGTCGAT
>NZ_JAWPOP010000825.1:0-567 GCF_033344345.1 Vibrio sp. 1978 | reverse complement strand
AAAACGCTTTATGTAGATACTGCGCCTGTGCGTGGCGAGATCCCAGATATCGAACCAGAACAAATTCATCTGGCGATCAAAGAATCTGGCGTATTAGAACAAAATACCGAATCAAGTATTGCGCACGGAAAAGAAGTGTTCGTAAAAACCAAAAAAGGCGTCATTAAACCGCGCACACCAAACCAAGCTCAATACTTGGTCAATATGGTTACGCACGACATCTCTTTTGGTATTGGTCCTGCAGGTACAGGTAAGACTTACCTTGCCGTTGCAGCAGCAGTTGATGCACTAGAACGCCAAGAAATTCGTCGCATTCTTTTGACACGTCCGGCGGTAGAAGCGGGTGAAAAACTGGGTTTCTTACCTGGTGATTTAAGCCAAAAGGTTGACCCATACCTTCGTCCACTGTACGACGCATTATTCGAGATGCTAGGCTTCGAGCGAGTTGAAAAGCTGATTGAACGCAACGTTATCGAGGTTGCTCCTCTGGCATACATGCGCGGTCGTACGCTGAACGATGCTTTCATCATTCTAGATGAAAGTCAGAACACTACCGTTGAACAGATG
>NZ_JAWPOP010000824.1:0-567 GCF_033344345.1 Vibrio sp. 1978 | reverse complement strand
AATCCCTCACGCGATGACCATTCATGGTGATACTCGCGTTGATAACTACTACTGGATGCGAGACGACGAGCGTAAAGATCCAGAAATTTTGCAGCACCTAGAGCAAGAAAATCAGTATGCGGAAACCGTTCTCAAGCACACTGAAGCTCTTCAAAATGAGCTATTTGAAGAAATTAAAGGTCGCATAGCAAAAGACGACAACTCCGTTCCTGTGCGTAAAGGAAACTACTTCTACTCAAGTGAAGTTACCGGAGATAACGAATACGAAGTTCATCTTCGAGCGAAAGATTTTGCTGGTAAAGACAAACAAGTCATCTTAGATGTCAATGAACTTGCGAAAGAGCATGAATTTTTCAGTATTGGTGGCCTGTACGTCAGCCCGAATGAAAACTTATTGGCGTATGGCGAAGATACATTAAGCCGCCGTGTTTACACCATTAAGATTAAAGATCTGACCACAGGTAATTACTTACAAGATGAAATTGAAGGGGCGTCAAGCGCTGTCGCATGGCAGAACGACAACAACGCGTTCTATTACATCAAAAAAGATCCACAAACCTTGCTAGG
>NZ_JAWPOP010000823.1:0-567 GCF_033344345.1 Vibrio sp. 1978 | reverse complement strand
AGGGTCCAATTTAATGAACAGCGCCAATAGACCCATTGCCGCCATACCCCAGAACACCAACGCGCCCCAGTGCTCGTATCCCCAACCACTGAGCACCGTCATCAGCGCGATAAATGCGCCAAGCGGAATTGCATTGTATAGCGCTTGCAGCGCCACCATTTTGTGCTCTTCAGAGTTTTGGATGTATTGAATGGCCGCAATGTGCGCCGTCGCGAATGTCACGCCGTGCAGAAGTTGCACAATAACCAACGCAACGATAGACGTTGTTGCTGCGGTCATGCCCCAACGCATCATCACACCACAAGCTGCAACAATAAACAGCGTGCGCAGCGCCCAACCAGCAAACAGACGCTTACTCAATGCAAACACAGCCACTTCTGCCGCAACGCCTAGACTCCACAAGTAGCCGATCACGTCTTCTGAGTGACCCGCCGCTTTCCAGTGAATGGCACTAAAGCCGTAGTACGCCGCATGGCTACCTTGGATAAGCGATACCAAAACCAAGAACTTCACCACTGATTTATCGGTAAGCAGTGCAGATAATTTCGGACGTTCAGCATGCTGGTC
>NZ_JAWPOP010000822.1:0-567 GCF_033344345.1 Vibrio sp. 1978 | reverse complement strand
CCGACGAAGGCTTGATCAATCGGCACGAGAAAATCGGCAGGAATCGCTTTGTTGCCGGAAAAAGAGTAGACCTTGAGGTAGTCACTGTTTTCGTACAGCGTAATGCTGGTGCGGTCAGATTCAAAAATCCGATTGATCCATTCTGCGACAGTATCGAGCACCTGCTGTAACGTCTGTGATTGAGCCAAAAAGTGAACAAAGCCGATCGGTAAACATATTGGGCTTTCCATGTTTTGCGTCGACAAGTCATTTGGGTCAAAAGTTCTTTCAAGTCTCAATAGCCATCTCCCTAGACATTCCTCTAAATGTAAACAATAAGTAACACGCAGCTATTTTCAAGAAAAATACGTTCCTTTAACAGAGTATGGTTTATTTCTCGCCACTTGTGAGTGTCAGGTTGCTTAATGTGAGCTTGAACTCATGTCTAAACCGATAATTTTTATGCCTAATTAGCAAGAGGTGACCATTCGGTAAAGCGTAGTGAAGACAGCAAGAATAAGAGAGATTTGTTAAGAATTTGAGAGAGCAGGTAAGAAAAAGCCCCTCTGAATGAGAAGGGCTTGGTTG
>NZ_JAWPOP010000821.1:0-567 GCF_033344345.1 Vibrio sp. 1978 | reverse complement strand
CTGATCAATATCCGAAGTTCTTTTTGACGGGCGCTCCGGGGTTGTCTGCGTCAAGCTTTGACGATCTTTTCAGTAGCGATTCTTTCGGTTGGATGGGCGCGGCAGGCGTAAGCTGGAACTTGTTCGATGGGGGTCGTGGCGAGGCAATTGAAGCCATCAACCAAGCGCGTTTTGATTCGGCGACATTGTCTTATCAACATACGGTCGAGGCGGCTTTGGCAGAAACCGAATCCTCGCTGTTTGCTTATGGTCGCAGCCAAGAAAATCAGCGCCGAATCGATGATGCATTGAAAGCCACCAATAACGCCGTCAACAAAGCCAAGTCACTGTACCGAGCAGGCTTGATTGATCACTTATCGGTTTTAGATGCGCAACGTCAGCAACGCATGATGCAAGATCAGCAAGTCGCGGCAAAGTTACAAACCGCACAAGCTACGATTGCGCTCTACAAATCACTTGGTGGTGATTGGACGCTACAACCAGAAGCACAACCCGAAACGAATGCCAAAGGTTAGGTTTCTTACAAGCCTCACACCTTTGCATCATAACGGATGCCGTTAAATCGGT
>NZ_JAWPOP010000820.1:0-568 GCF_033344345.1 Vibrio sp. 1978 | reverse complement strand
ATGCATCGTTGACAACGACCGATCTTTTTCCAAAACCAATGTTCTTGGCAGTTACGACAAGCCATGATGTTTACCTCAATTCAACTTGCCCTAGATTAGCAGAAGATGAATAGGCTTTACCATGTGCGCTTGTTATGTGATTCGAACTCAAAAATGGAAAATTAGCTTGGATGAAATTCTGTAGCACGTAACTGGTGTATGGTGCCGCGTCAGCTAGAAAATAGGAAAAGATAATGTCGACAGAACTGAGAGTAGCACTAGGAATTGCCGGGGGATTTTTCACCATTGGGTTCACCGCGATTGTGCTAGTGAGTCGTTATGCGATGATGTAATCCATTAAACTCTAGTCCAGAAAAAAGCCTCGTATCTGCGAGGTTTTTTGTATTTGGCTTGTGAATAAAAACAAGACGTTATGATGAACAAAAAGTGTTGTATTTAAAATCGCTGATTCAGGTAGTAGAACGATTTAAGAACTACGGACTTAGATTTGAGCGGGAGGAGACAGGGTGGCCTCCGAGTCAAAGACGTCGGAGGCCGGGGGTGGAGGCTATGGGCAGGTGGGCGTAGG
>NZ_JAWPOP010000819.1:0-568 GCF_033344345.1 Vibrio sp. 1978 | reverse complement strand
GCCTCCCAAACCCATCGATTCTGCTGCCAGTAAGCAGTTTTGAGCCATGATTCCAGAGTCTACGGCGCCTATTAGCGTTAACTCTGTGAAATCGGCTTGAACATCAGGATTAATACTGGTGTGACGCTGGTAGTCGATACAGAACACCAAGAACTCTGCTGCGCTTTCAACGTATGCTTGATTCCCTGCAAATTTCGCTAGTTGCGATCTCTTCTCTGTGTCCGTGACTCTAACAATTGATACTACCTGCAACATACTGGATGAGGATGCGGCAAGACCCGCTTGAAGGATGGTTTCCAGTTGCTCTTTATCGATAGGCTGTGAGGTAAATTTACGAATGGAACGGTGGCCAAGAATGGTTTGGATCGTACTGTTCATGATGACTTAACATCCTTTGTTCTATTTTTAGGCTGAGCGTTCACCTTAGCGGTATTTAATGAATGGGTAAACTATCGCGAAAGAAAAACTGTGCCTTAGAGCATAAGTTTGAGTTCAGACTGGGGAAACGGCGCGCATTCTGTTTGTGAAGGGATATACTGTTTTTAGAATCAATAGTTTATCTACGTTG
>NZ_JAWPOP010000818.1:0-568 GCF_033344345.1 Vibrio sp. 1978 | reverse complement strand
ATTTTTGACTCCTGATTCAAGCTATTACGTGAAGCCCAAAGTCATGAAAAAGCAGATAAACGCATAGATAAACTATGTGATCAGGCTAAGTGAGTGCTCTGCGAAAGAACACTTTCCACAATGCCGCAACGTTGGGAGTATCTATCAATCATAGTCTCTAGCGAGTCAAAAAACGCAAGGGAGCAAAGATTGATATAAGACTTACTATAACGAAATCACCCTCTTCGTTTACCGATATAAATTTATCGAAACGATAGAGGGTGATTATCAAGAAAGGAGCTAAAACGAGTGGAGTTTACGCATCGATAAGGTAGTTCTGCCCTTCGCTTTCGAGGCGATCAATGAGCTTACGACATTCATTTAAATCAAGCGGTTGTTCAAAGCGACGTTTAAGATTCATCAAAAAGAAAATGTCTTCACACATTGCCTTTTCTGGCTCGTCACTGATCTTTGCGACTGGAGAGCTATTACAAGTCACCATTTTAATCACGATGGAAAGCGGCTGATATGCCTCGCCTTGATCGTTAACGTAATTACCCATGTCATTTGCCAGCGACGTACCGATACA
>NZ_JAWPOP010000081.1:0-1551 GCF_033344345.1 Vibrio sp. 1978 | reverse complement strand
GATATGGCCAGCCTTAACCTTGACGGCTGCACCTTGTCCTTGTTCCGCGAAGACAAGCCTTTCGGCCCCGGCAAGTTTCTCGGTGACTGATATGAAAGACCAAAAGGACAAGCAGACCGGCGACCTGCTGGCCAGCCCTGACGCTGTACGCCAAGCGCGATATGCCGAGCGCATGAAGGCCAAAGGGATGCGTCAGCGCAAGTTCTGGCTGACCGACGACGAATACGAGGCGCTGCGCGAGTGCCTGGAAGAACTCAGAGCGGCGCAGGGCGGGGGTAGTGACCCCGCCAGCGCCTAACCACCAACCGCCTACACAGGAGGCAAATCAATGGCTACCCATAAGCCTATCGACATTCTGGCGAGCTTCACAGAGCTACCGCCACCGATTGACTACGTACTGCCCAACATGGTGGCCGGCACCGTGGGGGCGCTGGTGTCCCCCGGTGGGGCCGGCAAGTCCATGCTGGCCCTGCAACTGGCCGCACAGATCGCAGGCGGCCCCGACCTGCTGGACGTGGGCGAGTTGCGCACCGGCCCGGTGATCTACCTGCCCGCCGAAGACCCGCCCACCGCCATACATCACCGCCTGCACGCATTGGGGGAACGCCTGACCGACGAGCAACGGCAAGCCGTGGCTGACGGTCTGCTAATCCAGCCGCTGATCGGCAGCCTACCCAACATCATGGCCCCGGAGTGGTTCGACGGCCTCAAGCGAGCCGCTGAGGGACGCCGCTTGATGGTGCTGGATACCTTGCGCCGGTTCCACATCGAGGAAGAGAACGCCAGCGGCCCCATGGCGCAAGTGATTGGCCGCATGGAGGCCATCGCCGCCGATACCGGGTGCTCTATCGTGTTCCTGCACCATGCCAGCAAGGGCGCGGCCATGATGGGCGCAGGCGACCAGCAGCAGGCCAGCCGGGGATCGTCCGTGCTGGTGGATAACATCCGCTGGCAATCGTACCTGTCCGGCATGACCACCGGTGAGGCCGAGGAATGGGGCGTAGACGACACGCAGCGGCCCTATTTCGTCCGCTTTGGAGTCAGCAAGGCCAACTATGGGGCACCGTTCAAAGACCGCTGGTTCAGGCGGCATGACGGCGGGGTACTCAAGCCCGCCGTGCTGGAAAAGCAGCACAAGAGCAAGGGGGTGCCTCGTGGCAAAGCCTAAGAACAAACACAGCCTCAGCCACGTCCGGCACGACCCGGCGCACTGTCTGGCCCCCGGCCTGTTCCGTGCCCTCAAGCGGGGCGAGCGCAAGCGCGGCAAGCTGGACGTGACGTATGACTACGGCGACGGCAAGCGGATCGAGTTCAGCGGCCCGGAGCCGCTGGGCGCTGATGATTTGCGCATCCTGCAGGGGCTGGTGGCCATGGCCGGGCCTAGTGGTCTGGTGCTAGAGCCAGAACCGGAGACCCCCGGCGGGCAGCAGCTCCGGCCACCCCCTCACCGAGGAGACCACCATGACATCCGGCCCCCGCGTCGTGCGCGCCCCCCGCGGTTCCCAATTGCACTGCCTCAACTGGCAGATCGAAGCGGCCTACCGCATGATC
>NZ_JAWPOP010000817.1:0-568 GCF_033344345.1 Vibrio sp. 1978 | reverse complement strand
GCACGCTCTGAAGAACCCTGCGCAATCGCGACGATATTAACATTCACTTCCGCAAGAGAAGAGAAGAAACGTGAAGCAACACCACGGGATGTACGCATGCCGTCACCAACCAAGGTAACAATAGAAACATCATCGATAAAATCAACCGGTTCCAATAGACCGTCTTTTAGTTCAAGCTCAAACGCATCCGCCAAAACTTGTTGAGCTTTCAGCTTATCATCGGCCTCGATACAGAAGCTGATGCTGTACTCAGACGATGATTGAGTAATCAATACAATAGAGACACCAGCAGAAGACATCGCACCAAATACTCGGCTCGCCATGCCTACCATCCCCTTCATACCTGGGCCTGATACGTTAACCATGGTTAGGTCGTTAAGCGTTGTAATACCTTTGATCGCAAGATTATCTTCACCAGTATCTTGGCCGATAAGCGTACCCGCGCCTTGAGGGTTAAAGCTGTTTTTGATCAGACATGGAATGTGGAATTGCGCGATAGGAGCAATGGTCTTCGGATGCAGAACGGATGCACCGAAGTAAGAAAGCTCCATTGCTTCTTGATAGCTGT
>NZ_JAWPOP010000816.1:0-568 GCF_033344345.1 Vibrio sp. 1978 | reverse complement strand
GGACGAATTGTTCGTACCATATGGACAAGGCAACATTTTTTTTCGTCATTACAATGCGAAGGACTTAAAACAGCAGTTTCTTTCCACTCAATTAGCTTTTGATCCAGGAACAAAGTTCGCGTACAGCGGTCTTTCTACAGTTGGTCTTTCTAAAGTGATTGAAAAAGTATATGGGCAATCATTTACGAAAGTAATGAAAGAGAAGATTTTTTCCCCTTTAGGTATTGAAGAGTATCAGTGGCTGCCAAACATTGGCAGTGGCGAAGCAGGAGCAGACTGGGGCTTACGTCTAACATCTCGAGATATGGGTAAGTTTGGCTTGATGTGGCTTAACAAAGGACAATACAACGGAACGCAAATTGTTGGTGAAGAATGGTTGAATGAACTCAGAAAGAGTAAGTTCTATTCGTATGAGATGGGGTATGGGTTACATTTTTGGCAGGTTTTTAACGTTGAGAATGGCGTTGCGGCTGTTGGGATAGGAGAGCAGTACATTGTTGCCATTCCGAACAAAAATGCAGTGATTGTCACGACTGCTGGGAACTATGAAACAAGATCTCGACCAGTG
>NZ_JAWPOP010000815.1:0-568 GCF_033344345.1 Vibrio sp. 1978 | reverse complement strand
AGCGATAATTTAGCGTTTGAAGACTATATCGACGAAAAACATAAGGACAATATAGCGAACCTTGATGAGATAAAAGACTTTGATTTTGACCGAGAAGCTTATATGGAAAGCGGCAACGTTGAGAACATTGAGTTACCAGCCATTAAATATAAAACGGTTCCGTTTGACACCTTGAACATTGCCCATGTATGTGAAAAGTTTTCAGGCAATGACGTCAAAGTAGTTAATAATTCTAACAGTGAAAAAAATGAAGAAATTGTGAGACATATTGCTCACCGTATTAATGGCGTGTTTGGATGTGATCTTGCTGTTCAATATGAAATTACTGAATCGGAAATATACGGTGCATTGGTTAGAAATAACAAAATTGTATTAACTTCAGGAGTATTTTCTGAGTCTCATTATATTGATGAAATCGTTTTTATCATCGCCCATGAAATGGTGCATCATGTTCTACTTCACAATCAGCAGATCAATCTAATTCGCTCAAAAAAGACTCGCGAGACTAATAGAGCAGCGAGAGATATCTACGTTTACCTTAACACAACCGCTTGGGCAGAAGTGGCGG
>NZ_JAWPOP010000814.1:0-568 GCF_033344345.1 Vibrio sp. 1978 | reverse complement strand
TGAGATATTCACAGGCAAGTGTGAACGGGTGCGTGAGTTGTTTGTGCTATCAACCGCGTTGCTTGGTGTTACCCTACTGGCGGCCTTCATCTTGTAGGTCTTTCCAGCTAAGCCGTACTAGGCGATGCTTGGAATTTAAGCGCTTTTCCCTTTCGACATTTGTCGGTAGAATGGCGCTCTTAGAAAGCAAGGATGTGCAATAAGCACATCCTTTTTTATTGTTTTGGATTTTGGATAGAGCCTAAGAGCGACCGATGAGTAAGAAATTTGATGTTGTTGTAATTGGCGCGGGAGCCGCGGGTTTGATGTGTGCTGCAGAAGCAGGCAAGCGCGGACGCAGTGTGCTTGTGCTGGATCATGCCAAAAAGCCAGGACGTAAAATCCTTATCTCTGGTGGTGGCCGCTGCAACTTCACCAACTACGACGTATCAGCCAGCAACTACCTATGCCAAAACCCACACTTCGTGAAATCGGCCCTGTCGCAATACACCAACTGGGACTTCATCTCCTTGGTCAGCAAACACGGTATTGAATTTGAAGAGCGCGATCATGGTCAGTTGTTCTGTGT
>NZ_JAWPOP010000813.1:0-568 GCF_033344345.1 Vibrio sp. 1978 | reverse complement strand
GCAATTGTGAAGCATGCGCTGAGCCATCATGACTCACACCTGGAAATTCAAAGTGAAGTCGGTGTAGGCAGTAAGTTCTCGTTCGTACTTCCAAGTCGTTTAGTGGTGAAATAATGGGACGTCGAGTCAGTAAAGCCATCGCTTGTATCGCGCTTATTTGTTCGAGTATGGCGGTTGCTCAAGATAAGCCATTACCGAACTACCATAAAACCACTGGCATTGTTGGTAATTTGCTTTCGGTAGGCTCAGACACTTTGGCAGGGATGACCACACTTTGGGTGGAAGAGTTTAAATCCATTTACCCAAACATCAACGCGCAAGTTCAAGCTTCAGGCTCGTCAACGGCGCCACCTGCTTTAACAGAGCAAACGGCGCAGTTTGGCCCAATGAGCCGCCCGATGCGTTTGAAAGAAATCGAAGCGTTTGAGCGACAGCATGGTTACAAACCTACAGCATTGCGCGTTGCTATTGATGCTATTGGTATTTTTGTGCATCAAGACAATCCCATTCAAGGTTTGAACTTTAATCAATTGGACGCGATGTTTTCCGCTACGTTGCGTTGTGGAGA
>NZ_JAWPOP010000812.1:0-569 GCF_033344345.1 Vibrio sp. 1978 | reverse complement strand
GACGTTTAAGTCTTGGTTGAACGAACTGCTTGAAGGCGGCTCAGGCACTGTCGAAGCGGTTGAACTTGCAGGCTCTGCGCAAGCATCATCATCTTCTTCGCATGCTGAAATGGAAACCTCAGCGGTAACGATTGATCGCAGTCAGTACGAAACCATTTTGGACGAAGCTTCTTTCAATGCGTGGCTAGAAAAACTCAAAGCGGCAGAGCTGTTTGCCTTTGATACCGAAACGGACAGCCTTGATTACATGGTGGCGAACCTCGTCGGGTTGTCATTTGCCATCGATGAAGGTATTGCGGCTTATGTCCCTGTCGCACACGATTATTTGGATGCGCCAGAGCAACTGGATCGCGATTGGGTTCTTGAGCAGCTGAAACCAATTCTTGAAGACGACGCTCAAGCGAAAGTCGGTCAGAACCTAAAATACGACGCGTCTGTGCTGGCACGTTACGGCATCGAGATGAAAGGCATCAAATACGACACCATGTTGGCGTCTTACGTTTACAACAGCGTAGGCGGCAAACACGACATGGACAGCTTGGCACTTCGTTTCCTACAACACAGCTGCA
>NZ_JAWPOP010000811.1:0-569 GCF_033344345.1 Vibrio sp. 1978 | reverse complement strand
AGCAAAACAGAGAAAGCCCGATGTGTACTTTTTGGCGTAAGGACTCGAATCAATGAGTGATTGAACTAAATCAGGATCGCCTTGATTGAGTGTCGCCCTCTCCCGATTTCTATCTTTCCCTAAGAGATAATCAACAGGGCCACTCCCAACGCCCTTACCTCTACGAGCGAACTGAACAATCATACTGAGATCTCATACTTTGCCATTATTTGCCCAAGCTGACGCTCGATTGCTGAAAGTTGAGCCAATACTTGAACCACATTCACGACATCATAATTCTGGGTATTCACTACTCTAGTGATCTGATTCAAGTTATTTCCAAGTCCAGATAACTGGCGCAATAATGCGGGGTCTACTTTAGGAACATTGGCTCTTTTAAGAGTCCGTTCCCCAAGACAAGTCTCTCTCATCCAAGGAGCTAATTCCGCACCATCACACCGATCTTTCAGAGCTTGAAGTTCAGCCTCAGTGACTCTGATCTTGATGGACTTTTCTCGTATTACTTTCTTCTTTTCAGTCATGGCAATTCTTTAGTTTGAGTGCTTTTAACTAGGGTTAAGGGAGCGTAG
>NZ_JAWPOP010000810.1:0-570 GCF_033344345.1 Vibrio sp. 1978 | reverse complement strand
CTTGATCCCAATACTACGTAATCAAGACGAATACTCAGATTGACGAGAATACTGATCGCAACAATCATCAATGCGCTTAAACACGATTTGTAGATGATGCGTTTTGACTCATCAGTAATCACGTTGTTTTGTGCCGTTTCGGCTTGTTTAACTATTTGTGTTTTCATCCTGACCACCTGTTTCCAGAAAAATGTGGAAGAAATGTGAATTTGTGTGATGTTGGGCATGATTTTATTGACCAAGTGGAAAGTATTGTCAGGGGAATGTCAGGAATAGAACGCTGTTCGATATTATATTTGCATACGGTAAAGTCAGAGTAGTGTGAAGTTCCTGTAGGAAAATGCGGATATCAAAGAACAAAAAAGGAGCCGATTGGCTCCTTAGTTATTGAATAATATTACTATTTATTAGATTCGAGTTTATTGCTCGTCACTCTCTTTGTGGTTGTTACGGTAGTATTCCCACTGTTCAACACGTTCATCGTCAGAAAGCACACAGTAAGTTACACGCTCACCGTTCTCTGACACAGCGTCCAGTTCGCCACCTTGTTGTACACAGTAAACGGCCGCC
>NZ_JAWPOP010000809.1:0-570 GCF_033344345.1 Vibrio sp. 1978 | reverse complement strand
GCTATAATGTTTGAAAATGTGCATCAGTAATCCCAATAAGAAAAAGGAAAAAAAATGAATCAGCGTCTGATTATCAAAACCGCTTTGAGTGCCGCTATTTTGGCCTCGCTGGCTGGATGTGCTTCGCAACCTGCTCATGAATGGAATGCAGATACCACTTATAAATTGACTGTCTTACACACCAACGATCACCACGGTCGTTTTTGGCAGAATAAACACGGTGAGTACGGCATGGCCGCGCGCAAGACGTTGATCGATGATCTGCGTGATGAAATTCAAGCAGAAGGAGGCAGCGTGCTGTTACTGTCTGGTGGTGATATTAATACCGGCGTTCCTGAATCCGATTTACAAGACGCTGAGCCAGATTTCAAAGGCATGAGTAAGATTGGCTATGACGCGATGGCGTTAGGCAATCACGAATTTGATAATCCGCTAGACGTGCTATTCAAACAGCAAGATTGGGCTAACTTCCCAATGCTGTCAGCCAACATTTACGACAAAAAAACGGGTAAGCGCTTATTCCAACCTTACGCGATGTTCAATAAGCAAGGCATTAAAATTGCGGTTATT
>NZ_JAWPOP010000808.1:0-571 GCF_033344345.1 Vibrio sp. 1978 | reverse complement strand
GGCGTAGTAATGACAGCGTAACGCAATGAAGAAAACGCTTCACGAGTCAGTTGTGGATAGCGAACCATGACTTTGATCTCTTCACCGTCGCGAATCAAACGCTGTGCTTCTCCGCCGTAAAAACTGCCGCCGACTTGTTGCGCAATCATGGTCAAGTCAAGACCGAGATCGTACGCAACAGGTGCAAGAGAAAGAAGCACTTCTTTACTGCCTGAATCAATGGATGACGAGATATCGTACAACCCTTCTTCTTGCTGCAAACGTTCAATCAAGTAACGTCCTGCTTGATTAAGTTCATTGATGTTGGAGCCAAACAGTAAGTAGCCAAACTCATCACGATCGCCACCACCTGCACTTTGTTCGCGGATCTTGATACTCTTCATACCCGGAATAACAGGCATCGCCTCACGCCAGCGGCGAGCAAGTTCAAAGGTATTGAACGGACGAATTTCCTCATCGACAAGCGGCACTAACACCCGTCCTTCGGTGCGGCTTCTATTTTAAGAAAGCACATCGCGAATCATACCTTGCCCATGATCAGCAATAGTTTGAGACTCGACCTCTTGCATGA
>NZ_JAWPOP010000080.1:0-1559 GCF_033344345.1 Vibrio sp. 1978 | reverse complement strand
AAACCACTAAAACGATACCAATACGAACGCTACGCCGTACTGTGCAACCTCGCGTATCCAAGAGTCTTTAAACAAACACGTTATGGCTTCGATCCCAATGGTCAGCGAGTCATCCGAAACGAACACGGCAAGATTATGATTCGCGTACTGTGGAGCAAAAACCGCGATGAAGTCGTGGTCGTTATTAAAGGTTCTCACAGCATTACCGATTGGTTGCTCAACTTTGCAATGTGGACACGAAGCTGCCGGCGATTAGGTCTCAACTACCGTATTCACGCAGGGTTTTATCACCTATTGTTCCAAGAAAGTTTACCTAGTAGAAACGAAGACCGCTTAGGTTTGAGCGTGATAGAACGGCTAGAAGCAACCGTTGTCCCGCTTATTCTGCAAGGCAAGCGCATTTCGGTGACAGGCCACTCTTCTGGTGGTGCAATTGGTAGCGTGTTTGCGGATTACATAGAAAAGAAGTATCCGAAAAGCATCAAGCGCGTTGTGACTTTCGGGCAGCCCGCCATTGGTGACTGGACGTTCAAACGTCGCTATCGTCTGGCGCATAAAACCTACCGAATTTGTTGTGATATCGATATTGTGACTTTCATGCCTCCGGTGCCTTTTCTTTACTGGCACGTCGGAAAAATGCTGTGGCTGTACAATGGCAGAATTTATGAGAACACGCCGACACTCATTCGCCTCGGGCGTTCACTATTTAGTTGGCTGATTCGTCCGTTTTCTTACCATTTAATGAGTAAGTACATCCGAAACAAAGACTTTTTCGATGAACGTTGATTGAAAAACCAAACGATAGACATAAAAAAAGTATCCACCGGCATAGCCGGTGGTTTTTCATATGCGCCTATAAGGCTCTCTTACTGGCAGCGCCCTAGCAGGCGCATAGTGATCTGACATTTGCATATGACTATTTCCAGCGGCCCGTAAACGGGCTACCTGAATACGGGATCGACAATTGCTCTCCCATTTTATCCTGCTCTAGTTGATGCTTTATGTAACTTTGTATCTTGCCGGTATTTTTTCCTACCGTATCGACATAGTACCCTCGACACCAAAATTCTCGATTCCTGTACTTAAACTTCAAATCTCCAAATCGCTCATAGAGCATCAGGCTACTTTTTCCTTTCAAATATCCCATAAAGGATGAAACACTTATCTTAGGTGGTATCTCTAAAAGCATATGAATATGATCTGCGCAGCATTCTGCTTCAATAATATTCACGTTTTTCCATTCACATAATTTTCTAAGTATCTCGCCTACTGCCCTTCGTTTCTCACCATAGAACACCTGTCTTCGGTACTTAGGTGCAAAAACCGCATGATATTTACAGTTCCATCGCGTATGCGCTAAGCTCTTTTCGTCCCCCATTAGGACCCCCTTTCAATTCTTAATTAACTCTTGCAGTTGCCAGACCACAAGACGTTTTTATCAAATTGAAAGGGGTTATATAACTGACTTATAGCTGTAAGCTTTACTGAACCCCCAGCCTAGCTGGGGGTTTTCTCTATACAACAAAAGGAAGAGCATTTCGCTCTTCCTTTTTCGTCTC
>NZ_JAWPOP010000807.1:0-571 GCF_033344345.1 Vibrio sp. 1978 | reverse complement strand
ATTCCAAATATTGAGCTTCATTCTGGCAAGCGACTTCAACCTTACTACCACTTTGCAGACAATCCTCGTATCGATGCTTGGCGCACCATTCAGAATCTTGAACTAGGGCTTCATGACCCAGATGACCCTGCTAATCAGCAAGGCTTGGTGAGTGCTAAAGACACTCCATCCGATGCAAAAGAGATTCAGCAACTTCTTACCGATGGTCTACTTAATCTTGCTCAATCAGGCGCAATCCGTAGTCGAAAAGGGGTAATTGGTGCGCTTGAAAGCAAAGGATTTGAGATTGCCAGAGTGACAGCTAAAAGCATCAGCATTAAGAATCCCGAAAGTGGGAAACGAAACATAAGATTAAAAGGTTTGTTGTATGAGCAAGATTTTGAATATGGCGAGGGACTTCAATTCGCAATCGAAGGAGCAAGCCAACGCTATCGAGCAAACGCTAAAGAAAGACTTCGAGAGGCACGAACAACGTATTCAAGATGCGTTGAAATCAAGCGAGCAGAAAATCATAAACGACATCCAAGAGCAGCAATCACGTTTGAATCTCTTGGTGATGAAAACATGGATT
>NZ_JAWPOP010000806.1:0-572 GCF_033344345.1 Vibrio sp. 1978 | reverse complement strand
TATTAACTATTTATCAAACTCTTATCTAAGGTTTTTATTTCTATTTGCTTGCCGGAAATCAGAAAAATACTAATGAAAATAATATCCAAAGCGTTATTGGCAACGTGTTTTATTGCCTTTACTAGTGTTGCTTCACAGCTTGAAGAGCCTCAAACCGCGGTTTTAAACTACGGACAAACCTCGGTTTCAGCACCGATACAGGTTGATCGAGGATTTGACGTCGTTGAAGACAATGATGAGGAAATCATCGAACTCTCAGGCTCCGTGATTAAGGAATATTCGGATTACGTTGTTGATGTGCTTGTGGTTCGCAAAAGTAAATCTCGTCACTCAAGTCGTGAGTTAAAAACCACGCTCTTTGTCCAGCAAGATCAGCTTGGAAAACCAATGATGATTGGTGGCGTGAACAACGAGGTGTTTACCCTCACGTTAAAATAATTAGGTAATCTTTCAATCCACATTAATAGTTTTAACGCATAACTTGTCGGTTATGCGTTTTTTGTAGGTAGTAAAATAGCGATGGAGTCGTGATGCCCAAAGTCATATTAAAAGGATTTATATTGGTGCCTGAA
>NZ_JAWPOP010000805.1:0-572 GCF_033344345.1 Vibrio sp. 1978 | reverse complement strand
GTGCAGCGCAAGTCTGATAGAAAAAGACCTCAAGTTCTCACGCAGCTGGCTGCAATCAAGAATTGCTCACGCATACATCATGACCAAGAAACTGTGGATTATCGGCGCGATCGGCGCCGGTTTATTGGGCGTTTACTTGTTAAGTGACGAGAGCAACATGGCGTCTGCGGCCAGCTCTTTAAACAGCGCTCCTGTCGATAAAAGAAAAAGCCAACATCACTATGGTGAACGTACGTCGTTAATTGAGGTGAAGCAGGCGCTCACAACATCGGCGTTGGACGGCTCGAGCTCTCTCGATTTAGATGCTGTGCTTAATGCCACCCCATTCGATCAACAAAACGTCGCCGAGAACCCTTTTGATACGTTTGATGGTTACTACCCTTACGATCTGACGGCGGTGACACCACAACCCAAGGTTGATGCGGCGAACAACAGCAAACCCATCATCAATCTATCGGTCGAACAGCAACTGCAAACCATCATTTATGGTTGGGAGCTAACGCAGAACAAGCCGATCAGCAATTCGTTAAGTCTGAACCAATTGTTTGAAGACCCCGATGGTGACCTGCTCA
>NZ_JAWPOP010000804.1:0-573 GCF_033344345.1 Vibrio sp. 1978 | reverse complement strand
AACTCACGATGCAAGCCTTTGGTCCGTTTGCGAAAACAGAAACTATTGATTTTGAAAAGCTTGGAAGTAATGCTTTATTTTTAATTAATGGACCTACTGGTTCAGGTAAAACCTCGATCTTAGACGCGATTTGCTTTGCGCTATATGGCGAAACCACTAGCAATGAACGTCAAGGGATACAAATGCGCTGCGATTTAGCATCGCAACAGCTGCTAACCGAAGTAACTCTAGATTTCTCTTTGCATGGCAAAGTTTACCGAGTGACTCGCGCGCCGGAGCAAGAAGCTCCGAAAGCCCGTGGTGAGGGCTTGACCGTTCGCAAACACACGGCGTCATTGTATGAATTGGGTGAGACAGAAAAACTCATCACCAGCAAAACGACCCAAGTTAAAACTGAGATCACTAATATTATTGGTTTGAACGAAACTCAGTTCCGTCAGGTTATGGTATTGCCTCAAGGTAAATTTCGCGAGCTGTTATTAGCAACGTCTAAAGAGCGTGAAGAAATCTTTGGCCAGTTATTCGAAACGGATATCTATAAAAAGATCGAATACGCCTTAAAAGACAAAGCAA
>NZ_JAWPOP010000803.1:0-574 GCF_033344345.1 Vibrio sp. 1978 | reverse complement strand
CGCCTTCACGACCTAGTAGACCGACGGTTGCGGATGCTGCCACCACGTTGTGAATGGCAATCATGTTACCCGCAGCCGCGCCAACGGCTTGCAGTGACACTACAACCACGCTTGAGATAGACAATGTCTGCGCGACTTCGAATTGGAACTGGCTGAACATCATGTTCGATACGGTATTCGAACCCGCGATGAATGCACCTAGCGCACCAACCGTTGCACTTAATGCTGGGAATGCAGAGCCAACGAGGTCTGAGGCAAAGTTTGCGGTTGTTACAGGCATACTTGCTAGGTCAGCACCGTTCACACCTGAGTTGATGAAGATACGTACCATCGGGATAGTGAACACCAATACGAAGCCTGCACCGATTAGCGTTTTGCTTGATTCGCCGAATGCTTCACGCAAAGGTTTTGCGCTACCGCTTTGCAATACAGCAGCAAGCAGAGCAACGAACACCAGTACACCACCAGGAAGGTAAAGCGGCTGGATTGCAGCGCTAACGCCTGTCTCGCCTAGTATGTTGCTAAACGACACGCTGATGCTTTGCAGTAGACCTTTAAACTCCGAGCTTACGCG
>NZ_JAWPOP010000802.1:0-574 GCF_033344345.1 Vibrio sp. 1978 | reverse complement strand
GGACGTTGGAAACGCGTCAACCAATAAGGAAAGCATCATGAAAAACTCACGTTACGACTCAAATGTATGCCACGCGAAAAGAACGTTTGATGTACTGGTTGCACTGTTGATTCTGCTAGCAACCGCACCACTGTTTCCGTTCATTGCTCTTGCCATCAAGGTCAGCTCAAAAGGCCCAGTGATTTATCGTCAACTGCGTGTTGGTCGCTGCACACCAGAGAAGATGGATCTGTTTCAAATCATGAAGTTTCGCACGATGTACATCGATGCAGAACAACGCTCAGGTGCCGTTTGGGCAACCGAAAATGATCCACGCATTACCCCGGTCGGCCGATTTTTACGTAAGACTCGTCTCGATGAGTTACCGCAGCTATTCAATGTATTGAAAGGTGAAATGTCTATGATTGGCCCTCGCCCTGAGCGACCTGCCTTCTATCAAAAGTTGGAAGATGAAATTCCCTACTTTGTAGAGCGTACATACGGCGTACTGCCAGGTATTACAGGCTTGGCGCAAGTAAACCAAGGTTACGATGCTTGCATTGAAGACGTGAGAAGAAAAGTCGGTTTTGACCAC
>NZ_JAWPOP010000801.1:0-574 GCF_033344345.1 Vibrio sp. 1978 | reverse complement strand
TTTTTAGAATCAGCTCATCTCTGTGTTGCATGTAACGGAAAACATCACAGTATGAATGAGAGTTTCCACTGCTCTCTATTGTACTTAAAAACTGGTTACCAAGGTTTCGAGTGTGCTTTCCAAAATACTCTTCTACTATTTCCAGCATCACACTTGAGTGAGAGTAAGGTCCAGACGAAAGATAGACGTTTCCGTCAATGAGTGCTTTCTGCTCAGTCATGAGCATTATCTCAGGGAACAGTTCGCCAAAGAGGTGGGCGAAGTAAGAATGCATTACAGCTTTGTTTTGCTGCAAAAGACCGGCTTTCGCGACGACAAAAATACCAGTGTCAATTGCAACTATTTTGCTGCCTTTTAGGTGTAACTCTCTGATCCAATCGAACAATGCAGGATCGATATTATCTAACGATTCTAAAGGATCGCCAATTGAGCCAATGATTAATATGTTTGTAAAATCAAATGATTGCCATTGTGCGGTGGGTTGAACGCTGACCCCCCCTCGACCAATTAACGGCCGATTGTTTGGCGTAACGACGTGTGTCATGAAACCTTGGAACTCTGCAAATTCAGCCGC
>NZ_JAWPOP010000800.1:0-575 GCF_033344345.1 Vibrio sp. 1978 | reverse complement strand
AAGCGTGCGGCGGCGATGCCGAAGCGGTGCGCAATAACAAAGATGTAGGTCAAGTCGGTGCGCCGATTGAATTAATGGTTTCCTACCTTTACCACAACATTGACCGCCACAACCCACTCGCGCTGTTTGGCATGGTGTGGGTATTAGAAGGCACCAGCGTCGGCATTGGTGGCCAAATGGCAGAAAAAATCCAGTCAACGTTAAGCCTACCGCCTTCAGCAATGACTTACCTAATTTCACACAGCGTGTTAGACCAAGATCATCTGCAATTTTTTGAATCACTGATGAACAAAATCACCAAAGTGGAAGATCAACAAGTCATCATCGACTCTGCAAAAATGGTGTTTGCACTGTACGGACAAATGCTGGGCTCTTTGCCTTCCTTCTCAACCCAACAAGCGGCGTGGGGTGAAGCATGATCATTAACAACAGCACCATTCTCCTGACAGGCGCAACGGGCGGAATTGGGCAAGCCATCGCGCGCGAGTTAGCAACACGCGGAGCCAGCCCCATTCTTGTTGGGCGAAACGAAGAGAGCTTGCAAACACTACAGCGTGAACTGTCAAATCCAGAAC
>NZ_JAWPOP010000799.1:0-575 GCF_033344345.1 Vibrio sp. 1978 | reverse complement strand
TCGCATGACAAGTCATAAAACGAATATCGAGATTCGGGAATCGTCTTAACCAGTCATCATACAAATCGGGTTTATGGTAATGGTTACGGCCAAGCAGCAATACAGACTTAGTTTGTTTCGCTTGTTGATTCAATTGATCGAGGATTTTCTCAACTTGGTTGCTTGGCGCTGTGTGCACGCTCTTTTGCTTGCGTTGTTTGTGGCTGTTGAGCGTCTTCGGTAATTGTGATGGGTTTTGCTGCACGAACGTATTCGCCACATCGCCAATTTGATTATTGAAACGATAGGTCGTGTCTAGGTGATGTACCGTAGAGTGAGCGAATCGCTCTTTAAACCCAGTAATCAAGTCCACATCTGCGCCCGCAAACTGGTAAATCGCTTGCCAGTCATCGCCTACGGCAAACAAGGTTGCGCCAGGCTGCTTCTCTGTTGATTCACATAACGCTTCGATCAACGCCAAACGATCTGGAGAGATATCTTGATACTCATCGACCATAACAAAACGCCAAGGCGATACGAACTTCCCTTTATTCACGTAATCCGTTGCTCGACTTATCATGGTTGGGAAATCGACT
>NZ_JAWPOP010000798.1:0-575 GCF_033344345.1 Vibrio sp. 1978 | reverse complement strand
GGATATTGATATCACCAACGGCGACTCTTCCCTCGGCCAAAGTCTATCTTCCTTACTACAGCTACACTAATAAGCTAGTCATCTGAGTGCATAAAGGCAAGGCGTTTTTGAGGAAAGGGGCTTAGAAGCCCCTTAAATGAGACAAAATTCGTTAACTTTGCTTGGAATCTTGCTCAATTTGTTTCATCAAATCGTTCGCTTTCTTCATTGCTCGTCTAGCGCTGGTGGTCTTTCTTTTATTCAACAGAATGTCGGAGAATTGTAGATACTTGTCCGCTGTTTGGAAGCGTAGGTCATTGATATCTTGGAATCCAACAGGGAAGTTTTCAGAGAATTTATCGACGTCTTTAACTAACTTATCCAAATGTACAGTGGTTCTTGCTTGCTTTAGGCGATAGTACAGGCCATCAAACTCGTCTTGATACAAGATTCGAGCAGCGTCGATAGGGAAAGGTAACGGATTGCTCGAATCAATTGCCGTTTCATAGAGCTTCATTTCGAGCACGGCATCTTTCATCGCATTGCTTATCTCTAAGTTAGCTTTATGTTCATCGCTATTGGTAAAGAACGTGTTG